>JASBVU010000105.1 GCA_029960905.1 Thermoanaerobacterium sp. | reverse complement strand
TTTCTGTATTTAAGCTCATTCAGTTAAAAATTTCTACTGCGACATGTAGAGGTCATAATAAAGGCCTTTAAGATTCATAAGCTCATCATGCGTCCCTACCTCTACAATTCTTCCTCCATCTACCACCATTATCCTATCGGCATCTCTTATGGTAGAAAGCCTGTGGGCTATGACAAAAGACGTCCTTCCTGAAAGAAGCCTTTTTATGCCTTGTTGCACAAGCCTTTCCGTCTGAGTATCTATGTTAGATGTGGCTTCATCCAGAATCAATATGCGAGGGTTTGCCAGAAGTGCCCTTGCAAATGATATAAGCTGTCTTTGACCTACAGAAAGCCGTGACCCTCTCTCATTTACCTCTGTATCATAGCCTTTTTCCATCTTCATAATAAATTCATGAGCATTTACCGCTTTTGCCGCGGCTATGATTTCCTCATCTGTGGCATCAAGCTTTCCGTACCTTATGTTTTCCTTTATTGTAGTTGAAAACAAAAACGTATCCTGTAGCATTATACCCATTTGACTTCTCAGTGACTCCAGCTCCACATGCTTTATGTCTTTCCCATCTATCAAGACAGCTCCTTTAGACGGATCGTAAAACCGGCTTATGAGATTTACAATCGTAGTCTTCCCTGCGCCAGTAGGTCCAACAAGTGCAATAGTCTCGCCAGCATTCACTTTGAAGCTTACATCATCTAAGACAATGCTTCCATCTTCATAGCCGAATGTTACATTTTTAAACTCCACATTTCCTTTTATCTTAGGCATTTTAATAGCATTTTTCATATCTACAATATCTGGCTCAATATCCATGATCTCAAATATTCTCTCTGCAGATGCAAACGACATGACCAAGCTATTGTAAAAATTGCTTATGTCAAGAATCGGCCTCCAAAACATGCCTATATACATCGTAAACGCTATTATTGTGCCAATTGTAAGCCCGTCTCCCATAAACTTCGCGCTAAAATAATACAGTATGACAGCGCCAATACCATAAGACGCATCTACCATAGGCCAAAAAAGGTCATTCAATCTCACAGCTTTAATAAAGCTGTCCATCATATCTTTAACAAGTTTAAAGAACACTGAAGAAGTCTTGTCTTCATTCGCAAATTCCTGTACAACTTTTATCCCTGAAAAATCTTCGTGGGTGTAAGCATTAAACGTAGATCTCTTCCTTCTAAATTCCTGCCATCTTCTTCTTGATAAAGTCTCTACTGAAAAAAGACCAATCACAAGCATCGGCAGCAAAATCATGGAAGCCAAAGCCAATTTGCTGTTTAAATAAAACATCATGGCACCAACACATATTACCGTCAATATCTGCGGTATAAAATTTGTAACGCTGTTATTAAATAAATCCTGTAGTGAATTCACATCGCCTATAACCCTTGCCAAGATTTTGCCCACTGGCCTTGAGTCAAAAAACGAAAACGAAAGCTTCTGTATATGGCTGTAAAGTTCATGCCTTATATTCAAAAGTATGTCATTTGTGACAGAAGCCATCTTTACTATCCTGGTTCTTGATGCCATCATCGCCAAGAAATTTAATGACACCATCAAAATCCCGATGATAAATAGCCCATTTATATCGCCATTTCGTATGTTTTTGTCAATGGCCGTCTTCATAAGAACTGGGTTTATCAAACTTACAGCCATCTCAAATATCAAAAACAATATCACAACAAATACCTTAAATTTATATCTACCAAGGTAACTGAAAAGCCTTTTTAATATGACGAAATTTGACATTCGCCTTAAATCTTCGTCTTGCTTTACCATATTTTTAGCCATCTTCGTGCCTCCCTCCATCGTTTGACGAATATTTTAGCTGCAAGCATCCGGGATGCTGTACTCTTCATCGCTAAAATCTTTAAACTGCTCGAGGTAAATCTCGTAATACCTACCTCTCTTCTTAAGAAGTTCATCATGGGTTCCCTTCTCAACGATACGTCCATCTTCCATGTAAAGGATCATGTCTGCATTTTTAACAGCCGATATTCTATGGGCAATTATGAACGTCGTAGCGTTTTTCCGCCTTTCACTTAAATTTTTTAAAAGTCTAAATTCTGTATCCATGTCAAGTGCAGATGTTGCATCATCAAGTATCAATATCTTCGCATCCCTTATAAGGGCTCTCGCAATGGCTATCCTTTGCTTTTGACCACCTGACAAGCCAATACCCCTTTCACCTACTATCGTATCGTACTTGTCGTCAAACTCCTCAACAAAATCATCTGCACAAGCCAGCCTTAATGCTTCTTTCACCTCTTCAAATGATGCATCTTCTTTCCCGAATTTCACATTCTCCTCGATGCTTTCAGAAAACAAAAATGTATCCTGCTGCACAACTGCCATCTGGCTTCTCAAATCGTGAAGATTTATGCGTCTTACGTCGTAGCCGTCGACATATACGACACCGTCGCAAACATCGTAATACCTGCCAATAAGATTTACTAAAGACGACTTTCCAGAACCAGTTGTACCCATTATTGCTACAGTTTGACCCGCTGAAACTTTGAAATTAATATCTTTTAAGACCATATTATCATCATACTTAAAAGACACATGTTTAAACTCCACGTCACCTTTTAATTCTTTTATCCTTACAGAATCTTCACTGTCTTTGATATACGGAACGATATCCATGATCCTCATTATCTTTTTAGCTGATGCATCTGACTGTGCAATCAGATTCGTCAAAAATCCCAACATCCTCATAGGCCATATAAGCATGTAGATGTATCCGCTAAAAGCCACTAATTCACCGATAGATAGAGAACTTCTGATTACCAACATGCCGCCAAAGACCACCAATATGACTATGGAGAAGTTCGTCAAAAAATCTATAGGCGGAAAATACTTAGCAACTATCCTGTTTTGCTCCATGCTAAGCTCAAAATTTTCATTATTTAAGTTTAAAAATTTCATGATCTCGTATTTTTCTCTCGCAAATGCCTTCACAAGCCTCACACCTGCTATATTCTCCTGTGCCGCCGTATTCATAAGCACACCTTGATCGCTTAACTTCCCATAAGATATGCCGATCTTCTTTTCAAACTGAAGTGCAAGATATCCAATGATAGGCATTCCTAATAAACTTACTAATGTAAGCTTCCAGTTTATAAAAAAGAGTATTGTCGATGCAGTAATAAAATATATCATGTTTTCGATAAAAAGCCTTATGCCAAAGGAAACACTCCTCCACACATTGTCAACATCTTCACCTATCCTCGACATAAGCTCACCTGTATTCATTCCGTCAAAGAAGCTAAAGGGAAGGCTTTGAATGTGGTCAAAGAGATCCTTCTTTATATCTATGCTTATCTTTGCTGAAAGCACATCAAATATATACTCCTTTACATATCCAAATACTGCCCTCAATGCTGTGATGGCAATAAAAGCCCACAAAATTGGCCAAAGAAGGCTCTTATCACCACCTATAAAGACCTTGTCGGTAATTATCTCCTGTAGATACGGATTAAACATATCAAGTGCGATTGCCAGTACCATAGCAATAGACGGCACTATCACATACCACTTGTACCTTAAGACGTATTTTAAAACTCTCCTCAAAAAAATCCCCCCTAAGAAAATAAAAACTGTACAAGAACATAGTCTTATACAGTCTTTTTAAGCAAACTTTGATACACAATAATTATATGTGCAATTATTGCGTATAAAGGCAAAGATCGTGTTGGACTGTGTTCTTAAACAATTTGAAGTATGACAAATAAAGCCAATAAATTACCAGAAATTTACGGCTCAAAACTTAATACGCCATACTTTTTCTGCCATTTTCAGTCTAATGGCTTATTTAAGAACACCCTTAATCATCACAATCTTTCCTTTCAAAGAGAAACTACAGATATTATAACATTTAGGACAAAACAATTGCAACAAATTTGCGAAAAAAATCCTTAAAATGATCAGAAGCTTAACAAGCATTAAAAAAGCAGACATCAAGCCTGCTTTTTAACTTTTTTAGTTTTTATTATTTTTTAATTTAACAATTGGCGGTAAAACATATGGTTGTTTTAACATTTCATTAGTAATAAAGCTAACGATAAAACTCATTTTATCCGCCATAAAATTCAAAATATCTATTATATTTTCTTCAATTTTTTTTATTGTTATAGTTTGTTTGAAATTAAATTTTCCTATTAATTCAATTTCAATATTAAATATTGTCTTTGGTTCAAATCCTATTTGACTTATTAATTTTATTTCAGCATAATTATCCTCAACATGTAATATTTCATATTCAAATTCTTCTACAGGTTTAATGTCCCCATCATTTTCAAGAATAGTATTAGATATTATTTCACCAGCAACTTTATTAAGTATAATCTCGTTGTTTTCAATTTTTTCATGTGCTTTCTTCTTTTCCTTAGACCTAATTTCACCTCATTGCTAATTTTCTGATATATCAATATTTAGTTATTCTCTCATGCTTACCTTTTAGGTTATTTTTTGTTTTGCTTGTAACTTCCCACATTCTAATTTATGTTCATTTTTTTTTTTTTTTTATATCAATGGCAGGCGAAAGTACCCTGGATTAAGTTTTAAACTTATTCTTCTATACTACCATTTCAGAAATATTACCATGCATAGTTTTGGCATTCTTAAAAGAATTTTCCCACTATAATCATTTTCATCCTTATATTCATCAAATTCAGGAATTGCTCTGTTTAATTCTTTTGCAGTTTCTACCCAGCATTTTATAGCGTCTTGAACGTTTTTTAAAGCTTCTTCTGGAGTCTCACCATCACTCATACAACCTGGCAATTTAGGTACATACGCTAAATAGCCACCACCATCTTTTTCAGAAAGTTTAACAAGTTCAACTTTATAATT
Organism: Thermoanaerobacterium sp.; assembly: GCA_029960905.1. GTDB lineage: Bacteria > Bacillota > Thermoanaerobacteria > Thermoanaerobacterales > Thermoanaerobacteraceae > Thermoanaerobacterium. The sequence continues at coordinate 1,728 of JASBVU010000105.1, read as the reverse complement.
TAATTCGTTTGCCATTATTCTAACACCTCTCCAATCAACACCAATTTAATCATAATATCTAATATCCTGAATCATCTTTAAAGCTTTTTTAACATAGATCTCTTTTACAAAAGGTTTATCTTTAGGCACTGTCAATATATACGCTAATTTAGGATGAAAATATGTTACATGACTAGAACCACTTTTTGGTTCTCGCACACCAAAACCAAAATGCCTCAAAATTTTATCAAGTTGTTCATACCTGACATTCTTAGGATTCTTCTCTATCTTTTCAAAGAGTTTTTCTATTTGACTCATTGAAATCCTCCATATATAAGCATTACCAAAACAAAACCATTTTATGCATCTTGATACTATATATGATATCATTTTTGATTAAGTAATTCAACAAATTTGTGAAAAATCTTTAAAATGATCAGAAGCTTAACAAGCATTAAAAAAGCAGGAATCAAACCTGCTCAAAATAAGAAAATAAATTCAATTAAGATTCAGATATTTTTATTTTTTCATTAATCGCATTTCGCTTTACACCTATAAATCTATTTTCATTTATCCAATTATTAATGGTTGTAATAGAAACTCCAAAATATTTTGCTAATTGCCCCGTTGTATACATTTTAGGCGGATTTTTTTCAGCAGCAACACTTACCATATATTTAATTAATTCTGCTAAATTGTATTCCATTTCTTTGCTATTATTGGGATCCTTTATTTCTAATCTATTAGTTGGACACGATTTTTCTACAAAATTAGATATCACTTTATAAAACAATGAACCGTTATTTGTATTTATAAGTAAAGTAAAAAGCCCATAAGCCTTTATCTTAAAGGCCTTAAAGGCTTTTTTTATCCCTTTTTACTGCAAAAGTCAGGATAAACTACAAATGTTATATAAATCACCTTTAATTCAATTATATCATATCAAGCAACTAAATTATGCTTTAATTTATACACTAACAAAACCAACTGCCAACAGCTTCTTAAGAAGTGTTGGCAGTTGAAATGATTATATATTTCCGCTTTTTTCTAATAAGCCATATATGATAGCTGCTGCTTCTGCTCTCGTAGCATTTCCTTTAGGTGCAAATACGTTATTGGGTTCTTTTGTTTTGGAAAAATTCTCATGGAGTAATTAATCTAGTAGGAAAGTCATTTGTATTATACGCCATTATACAATCAACACCAGAAACTTTTGTAATAGAAACCTTTATTCGTTGGTTATTAAAATTAATATCTGAATCAGTAGAAATGTTAAAAATTGATTGATGATTTCCTGTACCAGTAGTATTTACATCCACTGTCTGCGAGCCAATAAGTGCTTCTCCACTCCCATCATTGTTTACTTTATAGATTTCCACTTTCACCAAAGAAGAAGAACCTGGGCTGTTTGTCCATAATATAAATTGCCATGTTCCTGCTTTATATGTGCCATTAATTGCAGGTGAATACCAATTTTGCGTAGTACTTGATATAGTAGTAGTAGGTTGCCATCCTGTTACAGAACTATTAGTTGTTTGTAAGTCTTCACCAGCAGATGTTACACCGTTTATTTGTTGATTGAACAAATACCAGGTAGTTTGAGGTAGATACGAACTACTATTTGTCGAACTTGAACTTCCATTGTCAATCGTCAAGCTGTTTGCAGAGGCAGTTACAACTTTACCGTCAGAGAATGTAACAGTTAGTTGATTGTCTGTAGGATTGTATACAACATATGTCATCGTACCA
>JASBVU010000104.1 GCA_029960905.1 Thermoanaerobacterium sp. | reverse complement strand
TGAAGTCTATCTTCAGATAAAAACTTTTCTACAATATCTACAGCTTGTTTCATATTAACTTTATCAATTGGCACATCAAAAATCACAAACCTTCCAGCCATCTTTACACCTCGTTATCATTATTTTTTAAATACACGAAGTTGTTGTTGGACAATTCTCTTAACACTTTAAGATGCTTTTTTAAATTCTCTGTAAAATCATCTCTATTGTTTAAAATAGATTCAGCATATTTGACTATTTCATCAGAAGAAAACTTGTCTATTTTAAAAATCTTTAAATTGACTGAATTCAAAAAGCCATCAATTTTCGGATCGTATGATATGCCTATAAATGGGACTAATGCTGCCAAAGCAAATATCAATGAATGAAGCCTTACTCCAATAAGCAGACTACAGTTTTTTATTATTCCCAATACCTCACTTGGCTCATACTTACCTCTTATAATCTTATAAGAAGATTTTAAGTAGTTAGCTACTTTCTCACTTTCTAATTCATCTTTTTTATAGTAAAAAGGCAAAAAAACAACTTCTAAGTTATATTTCGTAGATATGGCATCAACTGCTTTGGCAAGCTCTACCCGCGATAATTCGTTATTTCCCCATTCTCTGGTACATACAACTATGTACCTATTCTTATCAATTCCCTCTTCTTGCAATATCTTCTCTATCCTTTCATCGCTGCAAACATTTAAGTTTACAACAGGATCTGCAGCAAGAATGGCATTTTTCTCGATATTAAGTTCTTTTAAAATAGACAAAGAATCTTCGTCTCTTACTGTAATCATGTCTACCCTTTTTAATAAAAAACTAGCAAGAACTTTATTGTATCTGCGTTGTATCGGTCCAATTCCTTGCCCTACAATGTATACTTTTTTCCTCAGCAAAATTCCCAAAAAAATTATAGATAAGTAATACCATAAACTTTTACTGCTCGTTACATCTTGTATTAAACTTCCACCACCGCTTATAATTACATCAGCATTCTTTATTGCATTAAAAATATCTTTAAATGAATTTCGATTTATAGATTTTACACCGTACTTAGATGAAGTAACATAAGGTGCATTTGAAAGCACCGTTATGTCATCTATACCCTTTTCTTTAAGCCCGGCGACGATGCATTCCAAAACAGCATCATCGCCGGTGTTTTCAAAGCCATAATACCCCGATATCAAAATTTTCATTATCTTTACCTCCATGGCTTAATAAAAGTAAGTAAAATCAATTGTGGACATTCTTCATCTTTATATATCTCATAAAAACATCAACAACTTTTAATGCAACTAATCCTATTATAAGTCCAAACACCCAGCTTATTACAGTACGCTCTAACGCAATTTTAAGCACACTTTCCACGTGGCTCATGGTATTAGGCATAGATAGTATTCCGATAGATGCCAGTATTCCAAATATAAAATTCAATGTTTTTGATTTCTTCTTGGCAGCATATATACTTAATATCAAAGCAGGATACCCTACTAAAAATTCTTTTGTCCTTGGCCTTGCCACAAGGTAATGTTCAAGCAAGCTTCTAAATTTAAGTTCTATTGATGTAGGCTTTATGACTGGTGAATTGCCTGTTCTGGAAATATACACAATGCCTACAAAACCAGCTATCAAAACAGCCAATACATGCCATATTTTAATTTCTGTATTTAGTATTTTGATAGAAGCATCAGTAAATTTCTTAAGTGTATTTATACCCCACACTTTATAGCCGTAATACGCTATATACACAACTACAGGTACCGTAAATGACAGTTTTACACCCCTAAAGTAGTCCAACTTCAACATGTATTTGCTATCTGCCATAATTGCTGCAATTATCAGCCCACCAGCTAAAGATATTAAAACAGTCTTAAAGAAAATGTAAAGTGAATCTCTCACATAATGACCATCTTCCCCGTGCTCAATAATCTTTTTGCTGTCATCGATGAAGTACCCTATAGCCAGTGATGGATATATTATAGATGACAACAAAGCCACTGCCTTGACGCCAAGGTCATTGTATTTGGTTAAAATCAAAAGAGCAGATATAGCAATTCCTAAAATTGTAAGTATTAAAGAATATTTATCTTTAAGCCCAAAAAGCATCAGGAGAAGAATTCCACCTGCGACAACGCCTACTGAAATCAACAATTCTATTATCTTCGATTGATGAATCGGGCTTAAAGGCTTGACTACGCCTAAATTAAGTCCCGCATAATTCACAAGGTCATTTATCTCTTTCAGCATCGATATGTTCTGCTTCATATTGTAATTTTGAGACTTAGTCGTATCAACTTTTGCCCTAATGTATATAATTCTCACGTCTCTCTCTATGATAGACCTGTACCATCTGTCAACTATTCCACTTGTATCATACTTAGCTGTCTCAGCTTCAGAAAGACCGTAAACTTTAGCCCCGTCGTAACCGTCAAATTTCGTGAATTTTTCTGTTCCTGCTTGCAAGCTTTTACCCATAGGTGTGTCAATTATGCCAATTGCAACTCCATTCTTTTTAAACAATGATGCTGCGTACGATATTTTATCAGGATTTCCCAGTACATCATTTCCACCAAACACGACTGTCTTCACATCGTACTGTTTTAAAAGCTCTACGTAGTTTTGTATGTCTTTATCTTTTATGCCATTGTAATTTTCAACCCTTGGTACTATATCAAGACCCAATGATTTTACCATGTCTAAATCATTTTTGTCAAAGCCCAAACCTTGATCAGCAAATGTGTCCATGTCTTCGTTTAAGATAAATGCATAGTTGCTTCCATTTTTTAATATCGTCAACTTGTCAGACGGTACCCTCTTGGTCAAAGATGACTTCAAGAACTCATAAGTCGAAACATCATCTGTAGTTGCAACGATATAATCCTTCTCAATCCTTTTTTGGCTGTCGCTTAAACTTTTAAGGTATGATGTCAATGCAGAATTGCCCGTATTATTCTTAAGGTTATAAATATTCTCCACGTCTGACATCTTGTAAAGAGCTATTTTCCCGATTTCCTGAAGCCTGTTTAATGTGACTTCAGGTACTGCCACTCCTTTTAAGCCGTTTTCCTTAAACCTTGTTAACACATCCTGTATGCTCATTCCCGTATTTTCAGCCAAGTTTTCAAAGTTATAGAGATCAGCCACGGTTTCCACCGTGTTGTACTTATTTTCAACGCTAATTCTGGATACATCTACAATTGCAGATACTGCTAATGATAGTACTACAAAAAATACAAGTATTTTCTTTAGACTCAAAGAATATCTCTCCTTCATCCTTTTTAGTATTGTATCACTTGAATTATATCACTTTAATATAGCATTGAGCAATACCATATTTTAGAAAAAAAATAAAGCGCTTTAAAGCGCACATTAATTTTTTGTGTATTTTCCCATGACTACAATTATAGTATCAGCTTTGGCTTTTATTCCTCTCCCATCTGACCGTGGAAAAAGCAGAAGGTGATTTGCTGGTATCAATGCATTGTTTTTCAAGTCTTTCCCACCTGTTAAATCCGAAACGCCATCAGTGCTTGTGACAATCGTTGATGTATTATCTGTTCTGACTATAGCCTCAGAGCCTTGATAAAGTGTAATGCTTTCACCCGGCTTTAACTCGACTATATCGTAATTGCTGCTGCTTGCTGCACCTACTTTGCTATCTATGTAATTCTTTAAATCATCGTATTTACTGTCTACATAACTTTTTGTGACTATCGGATCCTGTTGGCTTCCAGGGTCTTGAGTCGAATCGGCATATACAATTCCAATTACAGCTAACATTGCAGCAAATACCAATATCAACGCATAAATCTTCTTCACAACTAAGCCCCCTTTTAATTTTATTTTATACAAAAAATTTGCCTATTTCAACAAAAATCTTTTTAAATCTCGAAAAATACCATAAAAATAAAAGGACATTTTTTCAAGCTGTCCTTAAAAATCTATCAACCCAAGGCTTATTTGCAATGCCTCATTTACCTTTTCCATCATCTCTTGGTCAAAATGACCTATCTTTTCCCTTAGCCGCTTTTTGTCTATAGTCCTTATTTGCTCTAATAAAATAACCGAATCTTTATTAAGACCGTATTCCGTTCCATTTATCTCAACATGTGTCGGCAATTTAGCCTTGTTTATCTGTGATGTTATTGCTGACACAATAACTGTAGGGCTGTACTTATTGCCGATATCGTTCTGTATGACAAGTACGGGCCTAACACCACCCTGTTCTGAGCCTATGACAGGGCTTAAATCAGCATACAAAATATCTCCACGTTTTACAATCATGTCAATCACACTTTTTTAATTTTTTCTCGTATCCGTTAAAACATTCGTTGTCAGCGGTTAGGCCCAATTCCGCAAGTTCTGCATTTATAGCCGCCATCTCAAGATACCCTTTTTTCATGCTCTCCCTTATCTTCATCTTCTTTCTCTCTTTAATGTACAATTTCATGGCTTCTCTTATAAATTCACTGCGGTTTCTATTTTCCATAGCAGCAAGTACATCAACTTCTTCCAGTAAGCTTTCCGGCAAACTGACGAGTATTCTTTTTGTCTCGCCCACAATTATGACCTCCTAACACACTTATATAATTTATTATATACTGCTATATATATTAATGTCAATCTTTATTATTTTTATACATAATATTTAACATTTTAAATAATTTTCTACTTTTGTTATCTCTCCATTAAATATATATATTCTTGGTACCCGTCTGGATATTCCACAATATACTTCATAAGGGATAGTTTTTAATTTATCTGCAATTTCATCAGCACTTATAAATTTGCCATCTGCTTCTCCCATAATAGTGGCTGTATCGCCTTCTTTAACATCTTCAATCGACGTCACATCAACCATGCATTGATCCATGCATATTTTACCCACTATAGGAGCGTATTTGCCATTTATTATGACATTGTGGTTATTTGATAAAAGCCTGTTTAAGCCATCCGCATACCCTATAGGCAAAGTGGCTATGCGACTTTTTCTGTTTGTCCTATATGTCCTGTTGTAGCTTATATATTCTCCTTCCTCTACATCTTTAACATAAACGACTTTCGACCTCAAAGATATGGTTGGCCTTAAATCGATTTTCTTATTTACTTCATCTGAAGGAAAACTGCCGTAAAGTATAATCCCCGGTCTTACCATGTCAAGGTGTGTTTCAGGCATGTCTAATATTGCAGCACTGTTTGCTATGTGCCTAATAGGAATGTATATGCCAGACTTTTTAAGCCTTTCTATAAGACTTAAAAAAATCTTAAGCTGCCTTACCGTGTACTCCTTGTCTTTTTCGTCTGATGACGAAAAATGGCTAAATATGCCTTCAATGTTGATTCCAGCAAGAGATGACATGGATAAAATTTCTTCATAAGCTTTATTCATGTCATTGTAGCCAATGCGTCCCATTCCCGTGTCTACCTTAACATGAATCTTAGCATATTTGCCAAGTTTTTGGGCTACCTTTGCCACCTCTTTTACGTAACTTAGCTCAAATGCTGTTTGCGTAATATCGTACTTTACAATTACATCAGCAAACTTTGCTGGAGTATATCCTAAAATGAGTATTGGCTTTGATATGCCCTGCTCTCTTAATTCCAAAGCCTCGTCAATCGTCGCAACAGCCAGATAATCCACACCACAATTTATCAATTCCTTCGACACTTCATACGAACCGTGCCCATACGCATTTGCCTTGACTACAGCCATTATACCGGCATTTTTATCAGTGATCTTTCTTATCTCTTTGTAATTGTGAATTATATTATCCAAATTAACTTCCGCCCATGTTGGTCTATACAAATTAAGCATAATTACCTCCAAATCATATTAAAGAATTTAAAATCATCAGTGCTTCATCAGAACTTATTTTTTCATTAAGCATCAAATCAACAATAAGACCATTTCTATCTAAAATATATCTATTCCCTTTTTTATAATAAGTAGTATTTCCAATGCGCCCTTTATCAAAGCCTTTTCCATCAAAAGCATTAACACTTTCAACAATTTTTATTATATCATTACCGTTTAAATATGTTAAATTAATTGAATTATTATTTGACATATCTATGCTTATATTTTCAAGAATATAATTTTTAGGCATGTATTCAGGAAACACTGGATTTATTCCTGAGTATTTATAAACATCTTTTATGTCCACAGTCACATTAATATCAGTATGCAAGTATCTGCTGAATGTAGAAATATCTTTTTGAGCAAAAAGACCATCATCTAACTCTGGATTATACACGAAATTTGTGTACTTCATCTCAGCAAAAATCTTTCCATTTATATCGTAAATCTTCATAGATACCGGTTTGTAATCTTTTTTTGAAAATTCAACCGATTCATTGTACATAAAAGTGTTGCCATCTAAAATTGGAACATCAATTCGGTAAAATTCACCATCATCGCTTTCTTTTATCTCTCCAGCTTTTTTAAAATTGTCTATAAATGATGCAAACAGGGAATACGCAGGTATATTTTCGCCGTCATCCTCTATAAATGTCTGATTTATTTTTGAAAAATACACGTAACTTTTATCACCGTCGTACACAATCACTTTATCAGGTTTATTAGACTCATCGTATATCTCCAT
>JASBVU010000103.1 GCA_029960905.1 Thermoanaerobacterium sp. | reverse complement strand
CCTTCTTACGATAATATGCCTGTTTTTGACTTTGTCTAAGTCAAAAGCATGTAGAGGCTGTCCTAATTCCATCATAACGTAATTTGTCACATCTACTATGTTGTTTATCGGTCTTATGCCAGCTTTTAACAGTCGCATTTGCATCCACATAGGTGATGGGCCGATTTTCGCGTTTCTTATCACTCTCGCAACGTATCTGAAGCACAAATCATCTGCTTCAATTGTGACAGTAGCTGGGTTTTTGTCGTCAACTTCGCTTATTTTAATTTCAGGCATCCTGTAGCCTTTTCTGTACGTAGCTGCAGCTTCTCTGGCAATTCCAACTATCGAAAGGCAATCAGGCCTATTTGGCGTTATTTCAAATTCTATTACATCATCAAGTTCAAGGGCCTTTCTCACATCCTCACCTAAAGGGAGCTCAGGAAGGATAAATATGCCGTTTCTCTGGTATTCCGGAAGCAGACCTTCATCTAATCCTAATTCTTTGGCAGAACACATCATTCCATTTGATTCGATGCCTCTTAATTTACCTCTTTTGATTTTTACACCACCAGGCAGCGTTGAACCGTGAAGCGCAACAGGTATATAATCACCTACTTTCACATTCTGAGCACCTGTTATTATCTGCAATTTTTCTTTCCCTATATCTACAATTCCTATTTGAAGCTTTGAAGCATCAGGGTGCTTTTCCAAAGATATAATCTTGCCTATCACTACATTATTTATCACATCGCCGTAACTTTTGATAGTCTCAACTTTTGAACCTGACATCGTAAGATCATCGGCCAATTTTTTTGCATCAACAGATAAATCTACGTAGTCTTTTAACCATGAATACGATACTAGCATCTTGAATCCTCCTTAAAACTGTTTAATAAAGCGCAAGTCATTTTCGTAAAGAAGCCGCAAATCATCTATTCCATATTTTAACATAGTTATCCTGTCAAGTCCCATCCCAAATGCAAAACCTGAATACTTCTCAGGATCGATTCCAGACATCCTAAGTACATTCGGGTGAACCATGCCAGATCCTAATATCTCAATCCATCCGGAATATCCGCAAACTCTACAGCCTTTGCCGCCACACGCAAAACACGATACATCCATTTCTGCACTTGGCTCAGTAAAAGGAAAATAGTGTGGCCTGAATTTAGTCTTTGTATCTGAGCCAAAAAGCCTTTTGGCAAATAGATTTAACACGCCTTTCAAATCTCCCATAGTTATTCCTTCATCAACTGCCAATCCTTCTATCTGATTGAATACAGGAGAATGTGTAGCATCTATTTCGTCTGACCTGTAAACTCGCCCCGGTGATATGACTTTTATAGGCGGTTTGCTTTTTTCCATCGTCCGCACCTGTACAGGCGATGTCTGCGTCCTAAGCAGAATATTTTTAGTAATATAGAATGTATCTTGCAAATCCCTCGCTGGATGGTCTGGCGGAGTATTCAGCGCCTCAAAATTGTAGTAATCAAGCTCTATTTCAGGCCCTTCTGCAATGGAAAATCCAAGCCCTAAGAATATTTCCTTTATTTCATCTAAAACTTTTGTCATTGGATGTTTATGACCTATCTCATGAACTTTCCCGGGCAATGTTATGTCTATATATTCGCTTTTTATTTTTTTCTCTTTTTCCTGTTGCAATACTTCTTCTCTTTTTTGGGACAGCTCTCTTTCGATTTCTTCTCTTACCTCGTTTGAGATTTTACCAACAATAGGCCTTTCTTCTGGCGATAGACTCCCCATGCCTCTCAATATCTTTGTGAGTTCGCCTTTTTTCCCTAAATATTTAACCCTTATCTCCTCAAGTGCCTTTAAACTTTCTGCAGAAGATAGCTCTTTTTTGGCTTCTTCAAGTAGATTTCTCAATGTCTCTTCCAAAGAAATACTCTCCTTTCTTTCCTAAATATAATAAAAAAACTCCATCTTTTAAAAGGACGGAGATATGACCGTGGTACCACCTAATTTGGCAAAAAGCCCACTCATTTTGATGTAACGGATATAAACCGGTTATGCCTACTATCAGTTCAGCACACTGCTTAAGAGGGAACTTCCATTACACAGTACCAACGATGCTCTCAGTCTACGGCATCGCCTCCCTGTCGTACTTAAGCGTAATGTACTTTACTCTTTCATCGCATTTCTCTGTATTTTTTTGAATATTATATCATCTTTATGTTATTTTATCAATCTCTGTCTCTCTGATTCATAAAGGCAAATAGAGGCTGCTACAGACACGTTTAAAGACTCCGCCATGCCATCCATAGGTATCTTAAAGGAACCATCTATGAATTCATCTAAATTCTTATTCACACCTCTTGACTCATTTCCAAAAATAAGTGCTGCATTTTTTGAAATATCAAAATCGTAGATGTACTTTTCTGCTTTAAGACTTGTAGACAAAATTCTTATACCATGTTTCTTAAGTACATCAAAAAGCCTTGAGGGCTCTACATCATTTACGACAGGCAAGTGAAATATCGAACCCATAGTGGAACGCAAGACTTTAGGATTGTATATATCCACCGTATTATTTATAGCAAAGACGCCATCTACATTAAATGCATCTGCAGACCTTATTATGGTGCCTACGTTGCCAGGATCTTGTACTTCGTCAAGTATTACGTAGAAGCCACCTTCTTTGACAATGTCATTCACTTCCCACTTAGGCATCTTAATAACAGCCATAATCATCTGTGGAGCGATAGTGTCAGAAATCTTCTTAAATACCCTTTCATCCACAAAGACGATCTTTTCTTTTTCAATCTGAAAGTCGATGTTAAAATCTTCTGAAACCGCAGGTGTACAATGCAAAACCGCTTAATGCTTCAAAAACGCTGTTTTTGCCTTCTACAAGCAACCACTCATATCTATATTTCTTATCTGCTAATTTTTTTATATTCTTTATAAGCTCATTTTTCGCTTGTTATGACCATTTAACATTCACTATCCTGTATATAGTTAAGGCATGTACCGGTATAAAATTATGCATTCAGTTGTTGTTTTTATGTTAACCTTCTGCAAATGCTTTGTTGTCGTGTATAGCCATTTCTGATAACATTTTCTGTTTATCTCTATATTAGCCTTTTTAAGTCCGTTTATAAACCTGTAAATACCATTTGCTCTTGCTGCAGCGTTAATTCTGGCAATCCACAACTTCCTGAAATCTCTCTTTCTTAATTTCCTTCCAATGTATGCATAATTAAGTGACTTCATTACAGCTTGGTTAGCTACCCTGAAAAGTTTGCTTTTTGCACCGTAGTAACCTTTAGCAAGTTTTAATATCTTTTTATGTCTTTTTCTCGTGACTTTTCCTGATTTTACCCTCGACATTTTTATACCTCCTAATTATTTACGCGTAAGGAATCAAGCGTTTTATGTTCTTTGCATCTACACTGCTTAAATATGCTATCTTTCTCAAGTTTCTCTTAGTCTTTCTCGTTTTTTTCGTAAGTATATGCCTCTTAAAAGCTTTTGATCTCTTTACTTTACCGTTTTTTGTAAGAGCGAATCTTTTTGCAGCTCCGCTGTGTGTTTTCATTTTTGGCATTTTCGTATCCTCCTCAATTAAACGTTTTTAGGTGCTAATATCATCATTAAATTTCTGCCCTCCATGTTTGGGGCTTTCTCAACATTACCGTATTCTTCTAAATTTTTTGCAAATCTATTTAATAGTTCTTCGGCAAGATTTGTGTGTGAAGCTTCCCTGCCTCTGAATCTTATCGTCACTTTTACTTTATCTCCGTCTTTTAAGAATTTCATGGCGCTTTTGACTTTTACGCCAAAGTCATGTTCTTCAATTGCTGGAGTCATCCTTATTTCCTTTATGTTGATGACTTTCTGTTTCTTTTTAGATTCTTTTTCTTTCTTGCTTTGTTCATACCTGTATTTTCCGAAGTCCATTAATTTGCATACTGGTGGATTAGCCTGTGGAGCAATCTTAACCAGATCGATGTGCCTTTCTAAGGCAATTTTATATGCCTCTTTTGCAGACATTATACCTAATTGATTACCATCTTGATCAATGAGGCGCACTTCCTTATCTCTAATTTCCTCATTAACCTGCAGCTCCTTGTTAATAAATACGCACCTCCTAAAATATTACAAAAAATAAAACGGGTATAAACCCGCTTCTTTTTTTGATTAAAACAGCATTTAACTTTGAACCTGACACCTGCGGTGAAAGGTGAGAAGCGGGCGCTTCTACTTTAAACACATGTTAAATTATAACACAACTTCTCATATCAGTCAATACTTTTCAACTCTTTTTATATACATATTAAAGTTTTCCACCATGTCATGCAAGGAATCTCCACCAAATTTTTTAGTCAACTCATCAGCTATAGTCCACGCACATACAGCTTCTAGCACAACCGCAGCAGCTTCCACAGCAGTCACATCTGAGCGCTCATACACAGCTTTTACCTCTTCTTTAGAATCTACATCAACAGATGTAAGTGGCTTTCTTAAAGTTGGTATAGGTTTCATATAAGCTCTCAAAATTATAGGCATACCATTTGAAATGCCGCCTTCAATTCCACCTGCATTGTTGGTCTTTCTATAAAAATGCCCATCGTAAAATATCTCGTCGTGGACTAAAGACCCTTTTTGCCTCGCCGCCATAAATCCCATACCGATTTCCACGCCTTTTATGGCTTGAACACTCATGACGCTGTAAGCCAAAAGGGCATCCAGCTTGCGATCCCATTGAACATGGCTGCCTAAGCCTATCGGTACGCCATTTATAGTAATTTCGATTACACCACCTAACGTATCGCCTTCATTTTTTGCTTCATCTATAAGCACAGGCCACTTTTCTCTATTTTTTTCTCCGCCTATCTCCAATATATCGCTTTTTACCTCTATACCAAAGTTTTTAAGAAGCAGCTTTGCTACAGCTCCAACAGATACTCTTGCTGCAGTTTCCCGTGCACTGGCTCTCTCCAAAACATCCCTCATGTCTTTTAGATCGTATTTGATAGCACCAGACAGATCTGCATGCCCTGGTCTTGGTCTGGTTATTCTCGGCACATCCCCTTCTTTCCAGTTTTCATAATCGAGATTCCTAATTAGAATAGAAAGCGGAGCACCAATTGTTAAATTATTTCTGACGCCTCCTAATATGTGAACAACATCGCTTTCAATAGCCATCCTGCCGCCTCTACCGTAGCCAGACTGCCTTCTTTTAAGCTCGTTATTTATGAAATCCACATCTATTAATAAATTTGACGGCAAACCCTCGATAATCGCAGTAAGCGCTTCTCCATGCGTCTCTCCCGATGTTAAATACCTCAAATCATACTCCCCCTTTACTTAATATAGCTTTTTCAGTCTTATATAAAGCAACAGCAAAAAGCAATACGCTTGACAAGACTCTTAATACTGTCGTAGCATACATGAATGTTTCATATCCCACAATTTCATAAAACCATGTTCCAACAATAGGCGATAGAAAAGCGGCAAACTGAGTCACGATGGTATAGATGGCAATGTAATTCATCTTTTCCTTATGGTCAGGCAATAGTTCCAGCATCCAGTTTAAAGATAACATCGTATATCCTGCTGTAGCCATACCGCCAAAAAAATCTATTACGGCACCTACATAGAGGCTTGTAACTTTAGCCCATAGTGCTGGAATTGTCGATATAAGCAGGGTGCTTATGCTTAATGCAATGCCATTTCCTTTTCTATCCGCAAGATTCGCCCACCACTTATAGGTTATTATAGATCCTACTGAGCCTACAATCGTAGAAATGCTCATCCACATGTTGTTAGCGTGCAGATCGTCGACTTTGTAAATGGTAAATATAGGCCATGCCATCATCCACGTGAAAGTGAATATGAAAGATGCGATGCTAAAATAAATAAACTTTCTCGATTGCATCATAGTTTTTAGCGAATCTAAAATAGACGCTGAAGCTTCTTTTTTGTGTGACACATAGTGAAATTTTGAATAATAGTATGCGTCAAGTATGCCAAATAAAAACGCTATGAAAAACATTATTTGGTATCCGTAAGGAAACTTGATTCTGTCCAAAAGTAGGCCTGTTATGAATACAGCCGCTGTACCCAACACACCTGTCAAGATATTTCTATCCGCAAAGACTTTGCCACGAAACTCCTCAGGTATCAAGTCACTCATAAATGACTGCCAACACATTCCTGCGACAATAGCTGGCAAATTCAACAATCCAACAAATAAGACCACCGCTTCAGGCCTAAATTTGCTCATGAATGGAACTAATGCAACCAACAGATAAAATCCCCTCGTAACGTATTCCAGAATATAAGCAAATTTAAAGACATTTTTAGCTCTATTTATAAAGATTGTGGCAGGCAGTATCCCAATCAAAGCCATAAGGGCTGGAAGAGAATTAATAAGCGATACCTCGTAGTTGTTGGCACCTAATTTTATGGCAAATATGCCTACAAATGGCATAATCATGTTGTAACCTATAGAAAATGTTATGCCATTTAGCAGATTCATCTTTATGTTGTAGTTAAGATATTTGTAGACCTCCCTATTTTTAGCCGTAATTATTCCCCCCGATAAAGCACTACATATTTAGATTACCATTTTTTATTTCGTCAATCA
>JASBVU010000102.1 GCA_029960905.1 Thermoanaerobacterium sp. | reverse complement strand
AACGCTTTTTCTGATTTAGCAGCATTCATATAATTAGGTCTTCTGCCTTTTCTTGCATCGCCAAGAAGTGTAAACTGTGACACTAGTAAGATTTCTCCTCCAACATCAATTATAGAGAGATTCATCTTACCTTCTTCATCGTCAAAAATCCTTAAGTTGGCGATTTTATCAGCCATATATTCTACGTCTTCTAAACCATCATCATTTGAAACACCCACCAAGACCACAAGTCCCTTGCCAATTTCTCCGATCATATTGTCTTCGACTGTAACATTTCCTTGCAAAGCTCTCTGAACAACAGCTCTCATGTTTTAATACCTCCAATGCTGCATTTTTTGTTCTGAGTAAATTTCATGCACTTATCCTATATACATCCGTTACACCATCAAGAGCTTTTAATTTATTCATTATTTTCTCCAGCTGCTCTTTCGATGTAATCTCTAGCGTCAAATTAATTATAGCAATATTATCCCTTGTTGTCCTTGCGTTTACAGCTCTTACAGAGATTTTTATGTCAGCTAATATGCTCGTAACATCTGTCAAAAGCCCATATCTATCAATAGCCATAATTTGAATATCTGCTTGATACGCAATGTTTTTGCCTTGATCCCATTCGACTTCTATAATTCTATTTTTATCGTAAACATAATCTTTTATATTTGGACAATCCTTTCTGTGTATTGAAACCCCACGGCCTTTTGTTACATAGCCTACTATTTCATCACCCGGAACCGGAGAACAGCATTTCGAAAATCTAACCATGACATTGTCTTCGCCTTTTACAATAACACCCATGCCGCCAATCTTTTGCTTTTTCTTAACTTCTAGTACGGTAGGAGTCTGTTTTTTAGACTCACTTTCTATTTGCTTTAACTCTTCTTTTATGCGAGGTATTATCTGATTTAATGCAAGCCCGCCAAATCCAATTGCCGCATATAGATCTTCTTCAGAATGCATGTTTAACTTTTTTAGCACAGATTCCATTATGTCGCTCTTCAATTGCGATTGCTGTATCCCTTGTCTTTTTAGCTCTCTATAAAATATCTCTTGTCCTCGTTCGATATTTTCTTCTCTCTTTTCCTTTTTAAACCACTGCCGTATTTTATTTTTTGCTTGTGAACTCTTTACAATCTGGAGCCAGTCTCTGCTGGGGCCTCTGTCAGTATTGGTTGTCGTAAGAATCTCAACTATATCACCATTTTTAAGCTCATAATCTATGGGAACGATTTTCCCATTTACCTTTGCACCGTTTAATCTGTGTCCTATTTCAGTATGAATGCTATATGCAAAATCAATAGGTGTGGAACCGGCAGGAAGACTTATAACATCCCCTTTAGGAGTAAAAACGTAAACTTCATCTGTAAATAAATCTATCTTTAAAGTCTCCATAAATTCTTTAGCATCTTTTAGCTCTCTTTGCCACTCCAAAAGTTGGCGCAACCATGAAAGTTTGGCATCAAATTCGTCTTCGTAAGACTTGCCTTCTTTATACTTCCAGTGAGCTGCAATTCCGTATTCTGCTGTCCTGTGCATGTCCCAAGTTCGAATTTGTATTTCAAATGGTTCACCTTTTGGTCCAATTACAGTAGTATGAAGAGATTGGTACATATTTGGCTTTGGCATTGCAATATAGTCTTTAAATCTGCCAGGCATTGGTTTCCACAATGTATGAACAACACCTAATGTCCCATAACAATCTTTTACAGTATTGACAATTACTCTAACAGCCATTAAATCGTAAATCTGTTCAAAAGTCTTGTTTTGCTGCTTCATCTTTTTGTATATGCTGTAAAAATGCTTAGGTCTTCCATCAACATCAGCTTTTATTCCGATTTCATTCAATTTTTCTTTTAACTTTTCAATAAGTTCCTTTATCGATTCTTCCCTTTCTTTCCTTTTCTTTGCAACCTTTTCAACAAGACTATAATATTCATCAGGATGAAGGTATCTCAATGATAAATCCTCCAACTCCCACTTTATCATTGACATACCTAACCTATGTGCAATAGGAGCATATATTTCCAATGTTTCCTGTGCTTTCTCTTTTTGCTTCTCTTCGCTTAAAAATTTAAGCGTTCGCATATTGTGAAGACGATCAGCAAGCTTTATCATTATTACCCGTATGTCTTTAGCCATGGCAATAAGCATTTTTCGCATATTTTCTGCCTGTTGCTCGACTTTTGACTTGTACTCTATCATCCCAAGCTTTGTCACACCATCTACCAAATCAGCAATCTCTTGCCCAAATTCATTTTTTATATCTTCATAAGTAATAGATGTATCTTCTATTACATCATGAAGAAGTCCACTAGCAATAGTAGATACATCAAGTTCCAAATCAGCAAGTATCATTGCAACTTCTACAGGATGGACAATATACGGTTCTCCAGAATTTTGTATTGTCCTTCATGGGCTTTTAATGCGTAATCATACGCTTTTAATATTAAATTAATATCATCTTCAGATTGATCGTATTTTTTGACTCTCTCGATAATTTTTTCAATCATTATTAATGATCACCTTTTAAAACCGACATTTTAAAACTTTATCAATGAAATGACGTCGTAACCATCTAACTTTTTACGCCCATTTAAAAAAGTTAATTCTGTCAAAAATAATATACAATCAACAATACCGCCCAATTCTTCAATTAACTTCGCTGCAGCATATATTGTACCGCCAGTTGCCAGCAAATCATCAACAATAATAACTCTCTGTCCTTTGTTAATAGCGTCTTTGTGTATCTCCAATGAATCCATACCATACTCAAGTTCGTATTGGTAATTGACTGTTTCAGCAGGTAATTTCCCAGGTTTCCTGACAGGCACAAATCCTAAGCCTGTTTTATATGCCAAAGGTGCTCCAAACAAAAAACCTCTGGCCTCTGGACCTGCAATCAAATCAGCATTTCTACCTTTTATAGCATCAGCTAACATGTCTATTGAAAACACAAATGCTTCTCTATCCTTTAAAACAGGCGTTATGTCTTTAAATCCAATTCCTTCTTTCGGAAAATCCGGTATCTCCCTGATAAGTGATTTAACATCTTCTAATGTCATGCTGTTTCCTCCTTAACATTCTTTTTCAATATTTGAAAGGCAAATTTTATAAAACTTTTTTCCGCCATGTACAACTTCTTTAACAGCTGGTCATCTTTAATATCCACTTTTGATTCGACATTATTTCTCCTTAACACAAAAATATTATCACTTTCTTCTATATTAATCAATCCATTGTTTCTAAGAATTTTTAAACATAGCAATGACTTTATTGAATTTAGTCTAAAATAATCGTAGATCTGGTTTTTCACTATTAAGGTGTCTGAATTTTCTTTTATATTTACAAATACTTTAGCAAAATCACTCCTTCGTGGCACAATATTGTAAATATCATTTAAGCCGTCTTTTAAGTCTTTCTTTCCAAACAAAATATGTACAATACTTTCTTTGCTGTTTGCTAATATATTATAAAACATTTTTGAATTAAATGGTATATCATAAAAAACTATATTTTTAAATTTAGAATGTAACTGTTCAATTTCATCCATATTAAGACACCACAAAATTGCATTTTTTATGTTGACTATTTTATTGCTTAATAAATTGTCAAAATTGAGGCATTCAGGTAATTAATAAGCTCTTTTATATGGTATTGGGTGTTTACTATAACTGCTACACTTTCATCGTTTTTAAACAATTTTAAAACATATGATCTTTTGTCCTCAATATCTCTCATATCAATAAAATTATAGTTCTCTAATTTTTGAAAATCATAATTATTTGAGCTCAATAAAATCTTGTATAGATTTTTAAAAAATAATATATTTTTCTCTTTTACCACAACATCTTTTGCTATTATCTCTAGTTTTTTTTCTCCATTCCACTCGTTTATTTTAACACAGCCGGCAATATCTAAAACCGTCCCTATACTAATCTTGTCAAATTCATCAGCTCTATTGAATAAAACGACATCATCCATCACATCATTTTTTCCAGCAATTATTCGCAGGTGCTTGTTATTCCCAAATTTCGAAAATTGCTTTACATTCAAATTTTTAATCGCATACATTGGCATAGGATTTCCACTACCAAAAGGCTCTAATAAACCTATTTGACTTGCTCCGTCAAAATCTAATACATCATCAATAGAAGTTTCTACTTCAATTATCGGCATCATATCAAAAGCAGTTAATTTTGTCTTGGCATATTCATTCAGTTTAAGCTTAAAATCATCTATTTGGCTGCTACTTATAGTCAAGCCTGCGGCCATCTCGTGTCCTCCAAAGTTAATCAGGCAATCACCAGCATATCTTATCGCCTCATATATATTAAATCCTTTTATGCTTCTTCCCGAACCCTTTCCCAAACCGTCACTGACACTTATTAAAATTGACGGTCTATGATATCTTTCGGTTATCCTTGAGGATACTATGCCAATTACACCAGGATGCCAATTATCACTATAAAGAACAATAAACTTTTCGTTTTCTAAGTCTACATTGTTTTCCACTTGCATGATAGCTTCTTCTAATATTCTTTTCTCTATTTCTTGTCTTTTTGCATTCTCGCTATTTAAATACACTGCTATTCTCTCAGCCTCTACAGGATCATCCGTCACTAACAAATTCACACATAATATGGCACTTTCTAACCTTCCTGCAGCATTTAGCCTGGGAGCCAATATGAACCCAACATGATACGTATCTATATCTCTTCCATCAAGATCTACAGAATTGATTAAAGCCTTTAAGCCTTTGTTTTTTGTGTATTTCATCATCTTTAATCCTTCTTTTACAATCACGCGGTTTTCTCCAGTAAGCGGCACTATATCTGCTACTGTGCCTAAAGCTACCACATCAAGAAATTCCAATGCTTCATCACCTAAAAGCGCTAAACACAACTTAAAAACTACTCCAACCCCTGCCAATTCTCTGTATGGATATGTACAATTTTTAATATGGGGATTTATGACGCAGTTAGCTTCTGGCAACATGTCTGGAACCTGATGGTGGTCTGTAATAATAACATCAAGGCCAAGTTTTCGTGCGTACTGCACTTCTTTTAATGACGCTATCCCACAATCAACGGTTATAATAAGCTTTGTTCCGGAATCGTACAATATTTTAACTGCATTAATGTTAATTCCATAACCTTCTGAGAGGCGATCTGGTATGTAAAAATCCACATTTGCACCAAGCTTCCTTAACGCAATATATAAAATTGAAGTGCTGGTTATGCCATCTACATCGTAATCACCATATATCGTTATTTTATCATTTAATCCAATATGATATTTTATGATAGAAACTGCTTCCTCTATTCCTTCCAATGAATAAGGATTGTTAAGCATGTTTAATGTTGGGTTCAAATATTCAAAAACTTTTTTTAAATCATCATATCCTCTATTAACAATTGTTTGAGCAACATAAGTTTTTAAATTAAACTTGCTTGCAATTTCATTAACAAGTTTATCGTCTTTAATCTTTTTTGATACCCAGTTGTATACCATCTTATTCCGTCACCTCACAAAACACATCATTTTCGCTTTTTCTCAACAAAAAGTATGTAATAGACAATCGCCATGCATAATATGAACGATATCAAGTAGCCAATTAAGCCTACTGCATTGTAGCCATATACCTTGTACCCACCGTTTAGAGACATTATAAGTGATGAACCTATGATAAGTGATGCAGCTATAATACTTATTATCATTTTGTTTATCATTGAATTAAGATCGTATTTCATTTTTTCAGTCTCTTCAATATCCAATTTCACTCTGATATTGTCTTTCAATATCTTTGAAATTATGCCCTGAAGCTTTGACGGCAGTTTCTTTAAATGAACATATATCTTGTGGAGATCTTTCGCATTTTCACTTAGCGTTTTAGCAAAATTAAAATTGCTAATGTATATCTTTTTTACAAAATCTTTTGCGATATCAGATATGCTGAAGTCAGGATCTAATTCTTTGCCAACTCCTTCGATAGTTGCCAATGACTTAAGCAACAGTGTAAATTCTGCAGGCATGATCAATTTGTACTTGTAGATGATTGAAGTTATTTTTTTAGCAGAATCATTGATATTTATGTTTTTAAGCGGAGTATTGTAAAAATAGCTGATGATCCCGCTAAGATCGTACTTCAAATGCCTTATATTTACGCCATCTCTTATGGCATCCATGTCTGTTAAAATCGAAATAACTTCATCTGTATCATTGTCGACAAAAGCCTTAAAAAGCTCTACTATCATTTCCCGATTTGATCTGTCTATATATCCTACAATTCCAAAGTCTATGTATGATAGTTTGCCATCCTTTCTGATGAGAATATTGCCTGGATGTGGATCGCCATGAAAAAATCCATAAACGAATATCTGCATGAATATAGACATAGCACCATTGTACGCTATTTTCTTTAAATCAAAGCCGACATCACGCAATTTTTCTTTGTTCTTAACGCTGATTCCGTCAATGTACTCCATTGTTAAAACTTTTTTTGTCGTATACTCCCAATATATTTTTGGTATGTAAACATACGATTCATTAATAAAGTTTTCTCTGAACTTGTCTGCATTATTGCCTTCTAAAGTGTAGTCTAATTCATTTA
>JASBVU010000101.1 GCA_029960905.1 Thermoanaerobacterium sp. | reverse complement strand
TAAAAAGCACATCTTCCGGTTTAATATTATTATCATTCATTAATTTTTTTAACACTTCTATTATACCTTTTGCAACACCTTCCCTAGCTGTATGAGTCGTTGGGAGTTTTACAGTTCCTATGACTTCATAAGTATCATTATTTATAGCTACCGCATCTGTAAATGTTCCTCCGACATCTATTCCGATCCTTACTTTCAAATATATCTCCTCCTAATTTATTCTATAGGGTTAAGCTAAAAGCTTAACCCTATTTTAGAAAAACATGATTGACGCAGTTATGATACCTGCAATTGCTAAAATCCATATATAAGGTAGTAATTTTATAAGTAACTTGTTTACATCAACACCTGCATAGTTGCTAAGCCAAACATTTTGTGTATTTGTTGGATCTCCAATTGCCTGTATTCTTTCAGTAGATAGTAATGCACCCATCACAGTTATAGGTGGAAGTATTTTTAAGCTAATAATAAGACCTGCTATTCCACTGCCTAAACCCCATAAATTTAGTGGACCCCTGTATAGTGCCAAAGGAGCTAGAATGCCAAAAAACAATATATAAGGCACTGGAGAAGTTGGAATAATATTTTTTAACACCGATGAAAGTGCTTGAGAAACGTAAGGATGCATAACAGAATTTAATAGCATGCCTATTCCTATCATTAATAATACTGCCGGTGCAGAATCTGCAATTCCATCATATGCTGTTTTTGTTATAGTATTTAATGCAGATTTAAATGACCTTTGTGTAGTAATAATGCAATAAATTATACCTACTATAAATGATGTAATTATAGGCCATTTAAATACAAGTACAAATACAATAGGAATAATTGGTGTCAATAATGCAAAGAAATTAACTTTCTTTTCAGTGTCTACTGTATTTTGTGCCCATGCAAATTTTATTCCTGCACGTTTAAATTCTATTATCGCAAAAACAACGGCTATAATAGCTGTATATATCATCAATATAACTGCAAAATTTTTAATATTATTAAGTGTAACACCTGTAGCTGTTATATAAAAAGACCAGTTAGCCATATTAAGTTCAAGCCCTATTGCCATACCGAACAAAAACATTGATATTGCTATTATAGGAGCTACACCTACAGACAACAATATTGGCACAGCGATACTTCCAACCATTATTACAGCACCTAATCCACTTATTGTTGTAAAGAGTAATGCAACCGCAGCGGTTATCAGAAGTGTCATAATTAACGGTCTATCACCGCCTAATTCAGCCGCTGTTTTCACAATAGATTTTGAAATTCCGGTTTGATTCATTAACTGTCCTAACCATGCACCAAACATGACTGCTACATAAGCGGATGCTAATTTAATAGCGCCACCGTCTATAATGTATGCTAAGAGACCCGTATCAACCTTTGTCTTTGGATCAATTAATGACAGTGGAACACCTGCAATTAATGCTATCCCAATCGCAAGTATTGGAAGTGCTATTAATGTCGGTAACTTTCTCGAAACCATAAGACCAGCTATTATTAAAAATAATAGCAGTATTAAAATTGCCTGCATATTTATTCCCTCCTATAATTTATCGATTTCATTTCTAAATTTTTCTGTCACACTTTTAACGTCATCAATTTCACTACCTGTTACAATTGCGCCAATCATTATTCCTTTAACTCCAAGGTCATAAAGATACTTAACTTCATCAGGTTCAATAATTCTTTGAGTTGGCACAACTACAGGCTTTTTAATATTTTCTACAAGTCTACCATATCTCATCAAGTCAGATAAGTGAATTTTTTCTTTTCTATCATCAGGCAATACGTCAGCTTCAATTATATCAATATTAATTTTTTCTAATGCTCTTAGATGCGATATACTATATGATTCATCAACTGCTACCATTTTGTTAAGATTTGTATCTAACATATACAAGGGTAAGTAATGCGCAAACATCGATAAAAAGCTGAACTTTAATTCTTCTGCTAATTTAATTTCTTCCCTACTAGCACATTTTTCAGCACCTGGAACAAGACCTACTGGTACATTGAAATTACTTATTATTTCCCTAAACACCTCCTTTTGCTCATAAATGCTGCCAAAATTATTGCCACTTGCCTGATGATGCACATTGGCATGGACTTTTAAAGCATTCGCACCCCCTTTCACAGCTACTTCAGCTAATTCGACAGTATTTTTTGGCAAGCTAACTATAAGCGTCATCTTGTTTGATTCTAAAATATCAATAAAATCCATTGTATTGCCTCCTTAATATATTATTTTATTTAAAGTTAATTTTGCTGCAGCTTTTAATATATCTTCATCATTTACAAAAGATTGTTTGATAATTACGTCATTAAGAGATTTTTGTAGCCCTTCTATAATATTAAGCATTTTTACAATCTTTCCATCAAATACAAATAATCTTATATTAAGCAAATTCCTTAAGTTTAAAATTGCAACTTTTAAAGCATCAATAACATCATTTGTAATTTTATTAATAGTATCATTCTCGAAAAATTTACAAATACTGTTAATACTTAAAAACTCCTTGTCATTTATATGATTTCTCTCTATTGCAACAACTTTTTTTATTAAAGCTTTTACTGTTACAAAAGTATTTAAACATCCTCTATGACCTTCTGGGCACTCTGGTCCATTTCTATCTATTATCATATGTCCAATATTAATATCATTATTTATTCTCCCATCTCTTAGTATCACTGATGACCTTACTTCATCGTTTAAATCAATATAAGCAAGATTTTCATTTGTTCCAAACGCTAAATATTCAGCCATCGACTTTAAATCAATTTCATTTTCTATTACAACAGGTATATCCAACTCATATGATAAAGCTTGAGATAATGTCATATAATCCGAAGATATAGATGTAGATAATAATCCTCTAAAATTAAGTTCTTTTAAATCATCATTTAAACATATACCTAATCCATAAATTTTTTTGTTTTCTTTGTTTAAATCAAATTCAATATCATTAACAAAATTTACTATGATCTTTTGTAAAAAAGGCAAATCATAATAATTAAACTCAATCTTTTTTTCATCTCTTTTATTTAAATTAAAGTCAAATAATATACAAGTCAAATTATCTCTAAATATTTTAAACGTAGCAATATATCCATTATCGGAATTCAGTTCTAACATTATTGGTCTTCTTCCACCATTTGATTGACCAATCCCCGATTCCTTTATCATCTTCTCATTTAATAACTCTTCAACCAGATCTGAAATAGCAGTCATACTTAATCCAGTATATTGAGAAAGCTCAGTCCTTGATAAAGGTCCATTATTTATCAAAATCTTTAACACTCTTTTTTTATTTTTATCTTTCAGTTCTTTTAAATTACTTTTATGTTTCAAAATACCACCTAACTTTCTAAGAAATTCGTAATAACTTCGTAAACTTTACTCTATATTCTTATTATCTTAATATTATTAATTCTACATAAAATAAAAAAATCCTTCTATAAAATTTTATTTTTTTTGCAGAATTTCGTTTTAAATGCATAATGTTCATTCGAAGTTTGATAACGAGCATAAGGTTTTGCATAAGTCCCAAAAATTTCTTTACTGCAACCCTTGCATTATCAAAGATTATGTTCAAATGCTTTTACATTGCCTTCTAAAATAGATTCTTCATTTTGACGATAAAATGCCATTACAAAAACATCACAATTATAGCAGAGGCACATAAAAAAGATTTATAGTAACTTTTTTATTGTCAAGGTACACAGTTGCTTCACCCCAATCTACTTGTGCTGCTTCTCCTGGGTCAAATTCAAGGGGAACGAATGCTTTTGGTATTTCATCTTTAAGTTGTTGTACAGCCAATCTTACTGTGGATTCTCCACATTTAAATCCTTTTTCTTCTACTAGACGATGATATATTCTTCTATCTGTATGTTGTTGTTTTTTTATTCCTTCTGCTTCATATTGTTTAATGCACTGTCTGATAAAGTCCATAACATCAGGTGTTAAGACATCAGGCTCACGAGAATATTTTTTTCTCTCCCAAGGAACATTGTCACCTTTGCAGTATTTTCTTACAGTATTTCTTGAAATTTTTAATTCTCTGGCTATAGCCCTTTGAGACATTTGATGTACTGTATACATTTCTCTAATCTTTTGGTATAAATCCACGTCGATAATCACACCTTCCAACCTCCTGTAAAATTTATCTTGTATAATAAATTTTACAGTTTTTTTGTGAAAAGTGGATCACTTTTTCGTTAGCACAGAGCCACTTTTTGGCTCACTTTTATATTAGCATATACACAGTTGTTTAACAATTTATTTTTCATCATCATTATCATTCTCCCCCTCATATATAAAAATTTCTTCAATAGAAACACCAAATAAATTGGCAATTTTAAATGCCAGTAATATTGACGGATTATACCTTCCGTTTTCAAGTGAACCGATGGTCTGTCTTGAAACTTTAAGTTTTTCAGCAAGTTCTTCCTGAGTGAGTCCATGCACTTTTCTGAATTCTTCAAGCCTGTTTTTCAAATTATTTACCACCTCCACAAAAATGGAAAGTAAACTTTACATATAGTATGTTATCATAAAAACCACAAATGTAAAGTTTACTTTCCATTTTGTACGAAAATATTCTTATAACCCATTAATATTGTATCTACTGTTGTATTCACAAAAAAATCATGGCAACACCTAATACCTCTAAAACCTTGCATCTCCTTGCCTTTCAGGTTGCTTTAGCCTTATTAATTTTTATATTGCATATTTCTTTTATAATCCGCCAATTATATAGGACAACACATCAAATTTACTGAGTAATACTGACGTTAATATTGTAAATATCAACACCTTTAAATATTGATATTTATTTTTCGGTAAAATGCAAAATAGTATGATAGCAGCAATCAAATCAAATCCTGAAACTGGGGAAAATGTATAAAGAAAGTTGTATCCTTCTGAAACCAGCAGCCCAATAGGAAGAGCAGTACACAGTGCTGCAAACCATCCACTCCCCCTGCTAAACCAGACAGCGTAGGCAGCCAGCGGAGATGCTAAGGCAATTAATCCCCAACGGACAAAATAATATACGGGAAAGAAGTTAAATAACTTCATTGAGTATATGTAATAAGCCAGCAGCATTCCCACAAAAAAGGTAAAAACATGCACTGCTCCTGATTTGGGTGTTCTGCTCCATGCAGCAATAATAGCAGCAATAAAAACCCATATTCCAATTCTGGAACTTATATTGCTAATTATGTTAATTAAACTGCCAACTGCACTATTAGAAGGTATAGTATCAACATATTTTGCCAGAAATCCAGAAAAGATTCCTAAAATAAAAAATAATATAATTCGGATTGCTTTTTCCTTGATATTTGACATGGCATCATTCTCCATTTCCTATTTTATTTTCTTGTTTTATATATCTTATCGTAGTAGTTTTTAAAAGCCAGAACATCATCATAAAATTCTGTTTTAAATACCAAAATGCTTACTGCTATAATAATTATGGCTGGAACAACTAAATATAAAGCACCGCCAAAAGCGTCTAAAATATTTAGCATGCGTAGCAGTCCCAAAACCAAATAAACAGGCAGTAAACCAAAGACAAAAATATAAACTCCTGACAGCAGAAACATCGTTATTTTAAATGCTATTCTGTTGCCTTTATAGTGCAAAAATATGTTAACTAAAATTATTCCGCTAATAAATATTTTTCCCGTTAATCCTTTAATACCGTTAGATACTAACCTTAAAGCAATATCTGTAAGTAAAAGAAAAATTAAAATAATTATACCTGTATTTACGATTTTCCTGCCCCTGTTAACCTGTTCACTGCTAAAAAGCAAAATTATCTACCCCTTCTAATAAACGAATTGGAGAATTACTTAACCCCATATCATCATTCGTAATCAATAAATCTTAAAAAACTTCCAGCATTTTATTGTTTGACATTTAACGATAAATAAAATGCTTTCAATTCATCCTTAATATCCTGTGATAAGTAATGCCATCTTATATTCTGAATGGCGCCTTCCAAAGAATATAACCTGTGTATGCAAGCACTGCTATCAACAGTTCTAATCCGCCGAAATGCTTCCCTGCTTCCTAACTCAATTAACTGCCCAGGAGTTTCTACTCCTGCTTTTTTTAATTGCTTTTCTAATTCTTTGCCAATATTCGGCATATCGCTTAATTTAGTCATTTCGCCTATCCCCTTTACTGAAATGCATTTTAAGCATAACTTTGTATTTCATAGAAAAACTTTTCTATTGCTCATTTAAAAGTTCCTTCAATATTGTTTTAGATTCCTGCGGGAGTATTTTAATAAAGTGTTTCAGTCCGATGTTATATACAATGGCAATTATCATATTTTCACGTTCTCTTAAATCTGCCAGTGCCTGCCCATCAAAAAGTTCCAATTTGTTTTCGTATGGAGTATACTGAGCCCACTGCTCACAAGTGAGCCTCTGTGGTTTTTTAAGAGGTATTAGTTCTTCCTTATCTTGTGGCGGCGTAAAATATTCAAGCGCATTTTCTACCCATTTTATAAAGTCCCGCTCTTGTGGGATTTTACCGCCATTTTCTGCTATTTGCTGACTTACAGTATCCTCTGCTATTTTTCTAATATCTTCTTTACCATCAAAAACCCGCAAAACAGCACTCTCGGGCAACTCAATAGTTTGTAATACTTGTTTTATACTAAAACCCATTTCTTCTAACAATCTTATACATGTA
>JASBVU010000100.1 GCA_029960905.1 Thermoanaerobacterium sp. | reverse complement strand
AATGGAATATCCACCATGCTCTGTTGCAATATTTCTTATAAGCTCTTCAATTAAAACTGTCTTGCCAACACCAGCTCCGCCAAATAAACCTATTTTACCGCCTTTTGCATACGGTGTAAGAAGATCTATGACTTTTATGCCGGTCTCCAAGATTTCTGTGACTGGGCTTTGCTCTTCGAAGCTGGGGGCATCTCTGTGGATAGGCATATACTTGTCTGCTTTTACTTCGCCAAGTTCGTCCATCGTCTTACCTAACACATTAAACATCCTGCCAAGCGTACCTTCGCCTACCGGTACAGAAATTGGCCCGCCTGTATCAAAACATTCCATCCCTCTTTTTAACCCATCTGTAGACGACATTGCAACACACCTGACAGTATTGTCACCCGTGTGTTGAGATACTTCCACGACTATCTCATTATCTTTAAATGGGATTCTTATGGCATTGTTGATTGGCGGCAATTCTTCGTCGAAACGTATATCAACAACCGGTCCTATTACCTGTGTTATATAACCCTTATTCATATTAGCCTCCATTCAATTTAAAAATTTTTCAAAAACCCATTAGACGGATGAACCTCCGATTATCTCAGAAAGTTCTTGTGTTATAGAAGCCTGCCTCAATCTATTGTACTCTAAAGTGTACTTTGCAATCATCTTATCAGCATTTGATGTAGCGCCATCCATTGCAACCATCCGTGAAAAGTGTTCAGATGCAAATGCATTTACCAAAAAGCTGTACACCAAACCCTTGATGTATTCAGGAACCAAAAGGTTAAAAACTTTTGTTGGCGATGGATCGTATATCATATCGCTTAAAATTTTAACATCTTTATCGCTATTAAAATTCTTTATATCTAAAGGCAAAATCTTTACTGTTTTGACAATCTGCCTTAGACCAGCCATCTCAGTGTAAACAGCGTAAATATCGTCTATTATTCCTCTATCGTAAATATCAACTAATAAATCTGATATTTCACCTGCGGCAGATGTGGTAGGATTTTGAGCTGTGTATAAAAATTCCACATCCACATTATAACCTTTATCCAGAAAATAGCTGCGGCCAACTTCGCCAATGACCATCAGATTTTGCGTATCACCATCTATGACTTCTTCTGCTTTTTTAATGACGTTGTGATTGTATCCACCGCACAAGCCTTTGTCACCAGTTATGACGATGACTGCCTTTTTCCTTGTACCTTTTGCTTCATGCTGTCTTTCAAAATAATGGGAAGTTGCCTCACCGCTATGAATAAGTATGTCTTCCATAGTTGATTGTATCTTTTCATAGTAAGGTCTCACGTTATCCAGCATTGCTTTTGCCTTCCTGAACTTTGCGGCTGATATGAGATTCATGGCTCTGGTGATTTTGCGGGTCTCTTTAACGCTTTTTATCCTGAGTTGAATATCTCGCTTTCCCATTATGCATCACCTTTCGATGCGTATTTGCTCTTGTACTCCTCAATAGCCGCCTTTAACTTTTCAATCGTATCATCTTCTAATTTTCCTGTCTCCCGTATAGTTTTCTTTATATCAGGATGATTTATGTCAATAAACTCCAACAAATCTTTTATAAACTTCTTAACATCTTGAAGCTCCACATCCATAAGGTACTTATTCATTACGGTGTATATCATGATTACCTGATCTTCCATTGAAATAGGCTGATACCTTGGCTGCTTTGTTATCTCAACAATTCTCTCACCTTGTCTTAGCAAATCAAGGGTAGATTTGTCAAGATCAGATCCAAACTGTGCAAAAACCTCTAACTCCCTGTACTGCGACAGCTCCAATCTCATTCTCCCAGATACTTTCTTCATGGCTTTTTTCTGAGCAGCACCACCGACACGGGATACTGAAAGACCGACATTTATAGCAGGTCTTATACCTGAATAGAAAAGCTCTGACTCAAGATAAATCTGACCATCTGTTATTGATATGACGTTTGTAGGAATGTAGGCTGAAATATCGCCTGCAAGTGTTTCTATTATCGGCAATGCCGTAATCGAGCCGCCACCCATATCATCAGATAGCTTAGCCGAACGCTCCAAAAGCCTTGAATGGAGGTAGAATACATCTCCAGGATATGCCTCTCTCCCAGGTGGTCTTCTCAAAAGAAGCGAAATCGTCCTGTATGCCACAGCATGTTTTGAAAGGTCGTCGTAGACTATAAGGACGTCTTTTTTGTCGTACATAAAATGCTCTGCCATTGCACAACCTGCATATGGTGCCAAATACTGCAATGCTGCTGAATCACTGGCGGTCGACGCTACTACTGTGGTGTATGACATAGCCCCAAACTTTTCTAAGGTGTTTACAAGTCCAGCAATAGTCGAAGCTTTTTGACCGATTGCAACGTATATACAGTAGACATCTTTGCCCTTTTGGTTGATTATAGTATCTACTGCTATGGCGGTTTTTCCTGTCTGTCTATCGCCTATTATGAGTTCCCTCTGACCTCTACCTATCGGAATCATAGCATCTATTGCCAAGATACCTGTCTGCAATGGCGTATCGACAGACTTTCTCTTTATTATAGGTGGTGCTGGATACTCCACAGGCCTTGTTCCATCACTCTTAATGGGACCTTTTCCATCTAAAGGCTGTCCCAGCGGATTTACAACTCTACCTAAGAGACCGTATCCAACAGGTACTTCCACAACTTTTCCTGTTCTTTTTACTATTGTGCCTTCTTTGATAGACTCAGGTTCCCCTAAGACAATTACACCTACGCTGTCTTCTTCAAGATTCATCACCATGCCGTATACGCCACTCTCGAACTCTACCATTTCGCCGTATATGGCTTCATCAAGACCGTATATTTTCGCTATGCCATCTCCGGCTGTTATAACGCGTCCTACATCCTCTGTTTTAATGGCGAAATCAAAATTCTTTATTTTGTCTTCAAGAATTGATGTGATTTCTTCAGGTTTTATATCCATATATTCACCTTCTATTTTTAAAGTCTTTTCAGCTTGCACTTACTAAATTTTTAAGCATAGTTTCAAGTTTTCCTTTTATAGAGCCATCAATGACTTTATTTCCTATTAAAATCTTCAATCCACCCAGTATAGACTCATCAACTGTAGGATTCAAATTGACTGTTTTTTTGAAATTCGATTCTAATTTGCTCTTAATCTCATCAAGTATTCTTGAGTCCAGTGGATGTGCAGAAATCAATGTGGCATTTATGATACCCTTGTAGTCTAAATACAGTTTCTCATATTCATTAAAAATCTCTTGAAGAATGGACTCCCTGTGTTTTGATATGATCAATTTTATAAAATTTATGACTTCTTTATCATAACCATTCAAAATATCATCTATCAAGCGCATCTTTTGTTTGATGTAAATGCCTCTTGTTGTAATAATTTTGTATATTTGTCTATTTTTTAACATTTCGGATATGCTTTTAAGCTCACTGTAATATTTTTCTATGCTGTCACTTTCTCTGGCTGCGTTAAAAAGAGCACGCGCATATTTTTTTGCTATTACTTGTTCCAAGATGCACCTGCCTCCTTAACCACCTCGTTGATAATTTTGTCGTCATCGATATTGATATTGCCAATAGCCTTTGATGCAGCTTCTATTATAAGGTGTGACAAGCTAACTCTAAGATCGTGCATCGCTTTTATCTTTTCAGTCTCAGCTTCTTCTTTAGCCCTTTCTATTATAGCTTTTGCCTCGATATTTGCTTCTTCTATGATCTTTTCTGCCTTTTCTTTTGCATACTTTTCGGCTCTGTCGATGATGGCCTTTCCTTCATCATCTGCTTTTTTCAATATTTCTTCGTACTGTGCTTTTAATTCGTTAGCTTCATGAACCTTTCTGTCTGCTTCATCCAGAGAATTCTTTATCCTCTGTGACCTTTCTTCCATGAATTGTGTAACTGGTTTAAACAAAAATTTCCTCAATATCAAGTACAAGACAACTAGATTTATGATGGTAAAAATAAAAGTATACGGATTTATAAGGCTCAATTTATTACCTTCTTTCGTATCATTATGGTTTCATGAAGAATATGATCAAAAAGGCAACTAAAAGACCGTAAATAGCTGTTGCTTCAGATAAAGCACCTCCAAGGAGTAAAAACTGCATAATGCTGCCTCTCGCCTCTGGCTGTCTTGATACAGCTTCAACCGCCTTTCCTGTAGCAATACCTATACCTATTCCTGCTCCAATACCTGAAATCGCAGCAATTCCTGCTCCTATAGCCAATAAATTCATTTTCATCTCTCCTTTTAATTAATTTTAATTATATTTTTTGCTTAAACATTTCAATTATCAGTCAAACCACTTTAGATTAAATTATATAACTATTCAACTGCTTCTTCAATATAAAGCATCGTCAAAAATACAAACACCACCATCTGGAGTGCACCATCAAATAAATCAAAGTAGATGCTAAATATGGCTGGTACAACTATTGGTACAACTTTGCTTATTAAACCCATAATTATAAAAGCTGCTATGATGTTGCCAAATAACCTGGCTGCTAATGATAATGGCCTTGTAAACATGTCAAGAATTTTCATAGGGAAAAAGAATGGCATTGGTTCGAAAAATGATTTTGCATAACCCTTTAATCCTTTGGCTTTAATTGATGCGATTATGACGACTATGATAGACATGATAGCCAACGCTGAAGTAGCACTTAAGTCTTTCGTCGGAGGTGTCAAACCAAATAAATCGATAGTATTTGCAAGTATTAGATACAAGGCAACAGTCCCTAAGTACGGTGCAAATGATGCCCAGTACTCTCCTAATGCATCTTTTGTAAATGAATTTAGTCCGTCTATAATTGTCTCAACAAAATTCTGTGCACCTGTAGGTACCAGATTCCAGCCCCTAGTAACGATAAGCGAAGCTATTGTAAGTATGGCCATTATTATCCACGTGACTACGACTGTAGTCGTAACTGGAATGCCGCCAAGTATCGGGATTGTAAACACTACCGATTGTCCTATTTCCACTTGTAGCACCACCTTTCTCACTTTTGATTAGGCTTGCGCATATTCTAAAAGCCTTGATTTTACAGTCTTTAGAATATGCTTATTTTAAAAAATTTTTTATCTGATATGTAGGATTTCCTGCCTTTTTTGTCGAATTATAGTATTAGCAATTCAATTAATCAACGTAAAAGAAGGAAAGCCTACATGTACCAGCTTCAATAAGTTTTAACATTATGGACCTTTTCTCAACCTAAAACTAATTTTTATACTTCCTTATTTGGCAATCTTGATTTATCTCTGGCCCTAAAAATTTCCTCTTCTAAATTTGCTCTCATCGGCTATTCTATCCATGCTCTTTTAAAACTATTATTGTTATGAAAACTGAAAAATTCGGTGAGATTTCTGACCTTATTGATTACCTACGCAGCAATCTCACTATTTCTCACCTTTGTGGCTTTAATATTACTAAAATGCTACCTTATTATTGGACACTTACTTAAGAATTTTGAACATAAGTATTTGTCTCTTGTTATACAAAATAATCTGGTTTCCTCTTTTAGCTTTTATTTAATTTTAAATAATCAAGTATACTTTTTGGCTTTTATCATTTACATATCCTATCTATTCTTACTTTTATTTTAGATTGATTTTCTTAATTATGCTCATATCTAGATTTCATTAACGAATATAATTATAATACTATGAAATAAAAATTTCAAATTTATATTTAAAAAGGATCGCGTCAAGTATTTTTAGGCTCTTTTGAAAAGAAGCCTTGTGGGCGCATCGCCTGGGAGTACTTTAGTACCCCTGATAAAAAAAAGTCCTTATGCCCTCTGCAGCACCCTATCCACTAAGGTAAGGAAAATCTAGCTTTCCAGATTGTAAATTTTGATATACAATCTCCACTGCCCGCCTTACTTGAGGAGACACCGGCAAACCAAAGCCAACTATTGCAGGCTGTATGCCTATAAAATACACTTTTGAAACCAATTCTTTTAAAGCGGAAATAAAAAATGTCAAGGGCAATCTGTGGGTGGATAAAATAAATTCACCGGCAATTTCATTTTCTGAAAGTAGGCGTATGCTCCC
Organism: Thermoanaerobacterium sp.; assembly: GCA_029960905.1. Classification (GTDB taxonomy): domain Bacteria; phylum Bacillota; class Thermoanaerobacteria; order Thermoanaerobacterales; family Thermoanaerobacteraceae; genus Thermoanaerobacterium. The sequence continues at coordinate 733 of JASBVU010000100.1, read as the reverse complement.
AGCCTGCAGATTCATCTCACAGGCATCAACGAGTACTACCATCTCCGGTTTGAAGTCCCGCACTTTATACAGGTAATTTTCCGGCACCGACCCACCATTAATAACCTTCCATCCAGGTATAGCTTTGTGTGTTAAAAACATAGCCAACAATGGCCCGGCTCCATCGTCCCCCATCAGTTCATTGCCTACAGTAATCACTAACTTATCCACTTATTTTCACCACCACGTATATAGCTGGTTCTTTTTGCATGGACTTAAGAAGCTGTAGCAAGCAATCCGCCCATTTTATCTCTGCAGGAAAAAAATTAGATTTAGCTTTTGTCAGCGCGGATACCAATGGAGAAACGTGCTCTCTATTTATCTCTAGTTCTCCCCACTTAGACAGGCCCTCCAGTTTGCTCTTGGCTTTCCCAGGAGGCAGTTTTTCAATCCATTTAAAATACTCTTCCTCTTCTAAAACCATAACAGGTGACAAACAATCGACCACTCCTATATGGTGACCAATGGCAAGAGCGTAATACTCCAGTTGTTTAATCTCGGGCGGAGCATCTTTTTCATCCACAAACCTCTTACTTAGCCTGAAGAACTTCACTTTGCCGGACATTGCTCTACCATCTCCATTCTCTCCATATAAATCTTGTGTAGATTTAAGATAATTTCAGCAAACCGTTGGTCTTTTTGTTGCTTTACCAGTTCTTTAACTTTTCGGTCAACCACCAGCAAATCTCCTTCT
>JASBVU010000099.1 GCA_029960905.1 Thermoanaerobacterium sp. | reverse complement strand
GATTTTGAGGTTGTATCATGCGTTGATAATGGTTTAAAGGCTCTCGAATACTGTATGAAAAACCCCGTTGATGTAGCGCTGATTGATGTAAGGATGCCTGTATTAAATGGTGTAGAGGCAACAAAAGAAATATGCACAAAGACGGATACAAAAGTATTGATTCTTACAACTTTTGATGATGATGAATACATCTTTGATGCAATTAAAAATGGTGCAAAGGGATATCTTCTTAAAAATAATTCTCCGGATAAAATTAAGGATGCTATAAAAATGTTATATGCAGGGAATTCAGTGATTCAGGATGTTGTGCTTGAAAAGATAAAAGTAGGGTTAAACGACAATAAAAATAATATTGATATTTCACTTTTCTCTAAAAGGGAAATAGAAATAATGGAATTAATCGCAAAAGGTTTATCAAATAAAGAGATTGCAAAAAGGCTATATATATCTGAGGGAACTGTAAAAAACTATATAACGTCTATTCTTAATAAAACGGGACTCCGGCACAGAACACAGATTGCCATTTATGTGTCAAAAGGGCAATTATTTTAAACAGTACTTCATAGATATTTAGTAGCCTTTCAGAGTTTGTGATATAATAATAATACGTTAATATAACTTACGAATGTATAGCAGGTTTTTTGATGGAAGGTGATTGGGTGGATAATTCATTTATACCTGAAATAGTGTCTCCTCTAAGGCAAAAGATGGTTAGAGTTCCGGAGGTTATACAAAATGTTTCAGGCATAAAAATACATGGCAAAGTGATAAAATCTATACTTTTTACTACAGACATAGCTATTATAAGAAATACAAATGCAAATGCCATATTGGCGGTTTATCCTTTTACACCACAGCCTGTCATTACACACGCTATAATTATGGCGTCAGACATTCCTGTGTTTAGCGGTGTTGGCGGTGGGCTTACGCAAGGCAAGAGAGTAGTCAATTTGGCACTCGATGCAGAATTTCAGGGTGCCATGGGAGTCGTCGTTAATGCACCTACTGCAAATGATATAATCAAAAAAATAAGGGCTACAATCGACATACCGATAATAGTCACGATTGTTTCAGAAAATGAGGACATAAAAGGGCGCGTAGATGCAGGTGCAACAATTCTAAATATATCTGGCGCTAAAAAGACGCCGCAGATCGTAAAAAGAGTAAGGGATATTTGCCCTAATATACCGATAATTGCAACAGGAGGACCTACAGATGAGACAATAATGGAGACGATAGAGGCTGGTGCAAATGCTATTTCGTACACTCCACCTACAAATGCTGAGATATTTTCACACGTAATGGATAAATACAGAGAGGAAAGGCAGTAAAAATAGTAAAATATATAAATAAATTGATATTGATAAATAGTTAATAATGATTTATAATAAGTTATTATTAATAAGCGGAGGCGTTATGATGTTTAATAGACTTAAGAGGGCTTTGATAGGTAGACCACTGACAAATAAGGCTATTAAAAACGAGAAATACGGCGTAATATGGGGACTTCCTATACTGTCCAGCGATGCGATTTCTTCTGTGGCTTATGCCGGCGAGGAAATCTTATTAGTTTTGTTGCCTGCAATAGGCTTTATGGCGTATAAAAATCTACTTTATATTTCTGCTGCTATTATCAGTCTATTATTGATATTGACTTTTTCTTACATACAGACGATAGAAAATTATCCAAATGGAGGAGGAGCCTACATAGTTGCGTCTGACAACTTAGGCAAAACTGCAGGGGTTGTAGCTGGTGCAGCACTATCTATCGACTATATTTTGACAGTGGCAGTTAGTGTATCATCAGGTGTTGATCAGATAACATCTGCATTTTTATTTTTAAGGCCTTATTCAATCCTTATATGCATTGCAATTGTGCTGATTTTAATGATTGGCAATTTAAGAGGTATACGTGAATCATCGAGAATTTTTGGTGTTCCTACGTATGCTTTTGTTTTTGGCATAGTTGCGATGTTGATTGCAGGTATTGTAAAGATAAAAGGAGGATATGTGCCTCCTGCTACACCTTTAAAAGCTGTTGAACCAGTCACATTGTTTTTGCTTTTAAGGGCTTTTTCAAATGGATGTTCTGCTTTGACAGGCGTTGAAGCTGTAAGCAATGCGGTGCCGAATTTTAAAGAACCCTCAGTGAAAAGAGCCATTACTGTCTTGATTTTGCTGTCTTCCATCGTTTTGATTTCATTCGGTGGCATATCGGTTCTTATAAGCATGTACCACATTACTGCAGGGGACAAGGCAGTAATCATACAATTAGCAAATGAGATATTTGGAAGAGGCTTCATGTTCTACTACATTACCGCTACAACATTTATCATATTGGTAATGGCATCTAATACCGCTTATTCAGGATTTCCTCTTTTACTTGCAATAATGGCAAAGGAAGGACACATGCCGAGGCAGCTTAATAAGAGAGGTGATAGGCTAAGCTATTCAAACGGCATAATATTGCTTTCAGTTTTGGCTACTGCACTTATTGTGGCATTCAGAGCTAATGTAACTTCTTTGATAGGACTTTATGCAATTGGCGTTTTCATATCATTTACTTTATCTCAGACAGGCATGGCGAAGAGATGGATAACGACGAAAAGCAAAAACTGGGCTATAAAGGCTATTATCAATGGTACAGGTGCTATTGTCACTGCTTTAGTCGTAATAATAGTAGGAATAACGAAATTTAGAGAAGGTGCTTGGATCGTAATAATAGTTATACCTGTTTTGGTATTTATGATGCTTAAGATAAATAAGCATTACAGGGCTGTTGCAGTACAGCTTAGAGTTAGCCCTGAAGATCTTCAAAGCATAAAGATCTCTGAAAACCACTATCGCAATAGAGTTATAGTTCCTATAGAAAGCATAAATAAAGCCAGCATCAGAGCTTTAAGGTATGCCAGGACAATTTCTGAGCATGTTGTTGCTTTTAATGTGTCTATCGATGAAGAAAGTGGTGAAAAGATTAAAAAAGGTATGCTATGCTTAATACGGACATACCCCTAATTGTTAAATATTCACCATTTAGGAGAATTGTTGAGCCGCTTCTTAAATTTATAGAATCAGAAGAGTACAACTATAAAAATTGTTAAAGCACAAGCACATCGTCGTCGCAACTATGCCGCTGCAGCTTCACGATGATGATGATATCGAAGATAAATGATTAAAAAAGAGCAATAAGCCTATTGCTCTTTTAATATTGCGCTGATGGCTTCAAGGACTTTTTCAATATGGTCTTTTTTGATGTAATAGTGTGTTACAAACCTTACGCTGTAGTCATTGCCGCCATTTACTTTGATTCCGTATTCTAAAAGCCTTGATGATAGCTCCCTCCCTGTGAGACCTGACATAGATATGTCAGACATGACGATGTTTGTCTGCACTTTCGACATGTCAACATTTATGCCTTTGATGTTGTTTAAGCCTTTTGCTAAAAGCCTTGCGTTTTCATGATCTTCTGCTAATCTTTTTGTCATATTATTAAGTGCTACAATTCCTGCGGCGGCTAAAATCCCAGCTTGTCTTAAACCGCCTCCTAACATTTTGCGGTACTTTCTGGCTTTTTTAATAAACTCTTTACTGCCTGTTACAATGGATCCTACAGGTGCGCAAAGTCCTTTTGATAAACAAAACATGACGCTGTCAGCATACTTGGCAATTTCTCTAACATCTACATTAAGGTATGTGGCAGCGTTGAAAATCCTTGCACCGTCTAAATGAACAGGTATATTATGTGCTTTTGCTATCTCGTAGATATCTTTCATATTGCTTAACGGTATAACAGTGCCACCAGCCCTGTTGTGGGTATTTTCCAGGCAGATAAGGCTTGTCTTTGGAAAATGGATATCATCTGTTCTAATGGAGTTTAATACATCTTTAGGATCCATAATTCCATTTATTCCTTTTATTGTTTTAGCTTGAACTCCCGATAAGTACCCTATACCGCCTACTTCATACGTAATTATATGACATTTTTCTTCCAGTATTATTTCATCACCGTGATGTGTATGTGTCATGACAGATACTTGGTTTCCTTGTGTCCCGCTTGTCACAAACATTGCATCTTCTTTTCCCATAATATCTGCAGCCATTTCTTCAAGTCTTTTAACAGTAGGATCTTCACCATAAACGTCATCACCTACCTCAGCTTTGTACATTGCATCTCTCATTTCCTGAGTTGGCAACGTGACTGTGTCGCTTCTTAAATCTATGTAATCCATATACAATTACCTCCAATCTATTAGCTTAATTTAAGATTAACATTGTTGAAAAGCTAAAGCAATAGATGCAATTACGCGAATTTTGTTATTTAAAGCAATGATGCTATAATCAAATAAGAAATTTAAATTTTGTGATACGGAGGGGTTGTATGCAGTACAGAGATTTTGGTAGCACAGGGGTTAAGGTTTCAGCATTGGGTTTTGGTGCAATGAGATTGCCTACAATAGGTGGAGATAATAGCAAGATTGATGAAAAAGAAGCCATAAAGATGATAAGATATGCCATCGACAATGGCGTTAACTACGTTGACACTGCGTATCCGTACCACGATGGGCAAAGTGAGATTGTGGTAGGCAAAGCTTTGAAAGATGGTTACAGAGAAAAGACGTATTTAGCTACAAAATTACCGTCATGGCTTGTTAATGAAAAGGAAGATATGGATAAATACTTAAATGAACAACTAAAAAAGCTTGATGTTGACTACATAGATTTTTACCTTCTCCACGCATTAGATAAAGAGAGATGGGAGAAGTACAAGAGGCTTGATGTATTTAGCTGGATGGAAAAGGTCAAGAAAGAAGGTAAAGTCAAATTTATTGGCTTTTCATTCCACGACGAATACAATGTATTTAAAAACATAATCGATGATTATGATAAATGGGATTTTTGTCAGATCCAGTACAACTATATGGATATAAACAATCAAGCAGGTTTAAAAGGACTTAAATATGCTGCGTCAAAGGGATTAGCCGTAATTGTTATGGAACCAATAAGAGGTGGCAAGCTGGCTGGAGATCCTCCAGAAACTATTAAGGAGCTTTGGAATAGTGCAAGCGTAAAAAGGACACCTGCGGAATGGGCTTTGCAGTGGGTATGGAATCATCCAGAAGTTTCCCTTGTATTAAGCGGAATGAGCACGATGGAGCAAGTGAAGCAAAATATAGAAAGTGCTTCAAGATCAAAGGCAAATGGGCTTACTGATGAAGAAGTTAAACTGGTGGATAAGGTAAGAGAAACGTATGAAAGGCTTTCGCCTGTAGGATGTACTGCCTGCAATTACTGTATGCCATGTCCAAATGGCGTAAATATACCGAAAAATTTTGCCATATACAATGAAGCCCACATGTACAACAACTACAATGAGTCGCTTAACAATTATAATAGACTTAATGACGGTAAAGCCAGCTCTTGCATAGAGTGCGGAGAGTGCGAGACAAAGTGTCCGCAGCATTTGACGATAATTGAATATTTAAAGGATGTAAGAAGATATTTCAAAGAAGCTGTTTAAAAGCAACTTATAATTTTTTCATAATACTTGTTTTAATGGTTTACTTATGAAATAATAAGAAGAGAAGTGAATATCTTATTTTGGAAGGGAGTGTCAAGGATGGTTCAAAGTGGATTTATGCTATTTCTGCAGTATTTTGTGGCTTTAGCTACACCGATTGTATCAGTCATTTTTTTGGTATTTTATATAGTTTATACATTGAAGAAAATGAAAAAGATTGATTCAATAGAAAAAAGCTTAGCCCAAATTGCATCTTTAGGTAAATCGGAATCAAACAAATCTTCTTATGTGCCTCATGAAGATTTTGATGTTGAAGATGAAGTCGAAGAAGAAGTAGTAGTTGTTAAATAGCAAAATATCAGGATGTGGTAATGTGTTGTGTGATTACTTGGATACATCGATTGGGATGCTAAAAATATACTCAAGTGAAGATGGCATAACGAGGATAGATTTTCCAAACGAAGAACATGTACAATGTGCAATAGGTACGAATTCATTTATAGCTGATTGCAAAGAACAGCTTAGATTGTACTTTGAGGGGCATTTAAGAGAATTTAACGTAAAGTTAGACTTAGAAGGGACAGACTTTCAAAAATCGGTTTGGCGAGAGCTTATGAAGATACCGTATGGTTTTTACGCCACATACGGTGAAATTGCAAAAAGAATAGGTAAGCCAAATGCATCAAGAGCTGTAGGAAATGCTCTCAATAAAAATCCTGTTCCGATTATCATACCGTGCCATAGGATCATCGGCTCAGACATGACACTAAAAGGCTTTGCAGGGGGACTTAATGTCAAGTCATTACTGCTTCAACATGAAGGTATTGCATTTAAAAAGTAATTTTATTATAATATAGTATAAATTAATCAATTAAAGACTATGTCCGCTGGGGGTGCTTTTAGCTGAGATGGCAGATGCCAAACTCCTAGAACCTGATTAGGTTAATGCCTACGAAGGGAATGCGGCAAAAGACCGCATCAGTGTGCGGTTTTTTTGTTTTAAGCGGTACATAGCCTCAAAAGGAGGTTATTTTTATGTCCTATATTGCAAGCATTTTTTCCGATTTTACAAAGATAAAACCTGCCACACTTTCCATCATTATTGCAATTCTATTCGCTGTATTTTTGTTTTACATCTTAAGAAACAGCGTGAAATTTAATGCAAAGATGCTTGTGTACGGTGGATTAGCAATAGCAATATCATTTGTTTTGTCATATATAAGATTTTACCATTGGCCACAAGGTGGCTCTATAACACCGGCCAGTATGCTTCCGCTGTTT
>JASBVU010000098.1 GCA_029960905.1 Thermoanaerobacterium sp. | reverse complement strand
TGATAAACTGGCTACTGATGAAATAAAAAAGCATCAAGTTGGTGTTATAAAATAATAAATAATTTTTTGGTCAATAACCGAATTATACGAAAGAGTTATTTCGTATAATTGGCACACAATTATTCATAGAGGTGAATTTTTAATATGTTTATCTCAACTAAAGATAATTTGGAATTACCTCCTATTCTCGAAGAATTTTTAAATTATTTTTCTACTATAAAAGCAAGATCGCCTAATACTGTAAAAGCATATTTGTACGATCTGATTTTATTTTTTAGATTTATAAAGGTTAGAAAAAATTTATGTCATGATTCGGAATTTGACAACATCGATATTAGTGATGTGGACGTCTCTCTCATTGAGTCTATTGATCTAAACGACCTATATGCTTTTTTGTCTTTTGTTACACATGAAAGATCTAATACTCCTCCTGCCCGTGCCCGTAAAGTTGCAAGCCTAAGGTCTTTTTATAATTATCTATATGCAAAAAGAAAAGTAATAACCAAAAATCCAGCATTGGAATTGGAATCACCTAAACTTGGTATTAGACAACCTGTATATTTAACATTAGACGAAAGTGTAAAACTATTAAACTCTATTGACGGAGAATTCAAAGAGCGTGATTATGCCATAATCACCTTGTTCCTAAATTGTGGGCTTAGACTCTCAGAATTAGCAAACATAAATATTAGTGATATTAAAGATGATAAACTTACTGTCATTGGAAAAGGAAACAAACAACGAACTGTTTACCTGAATGATGCATGTATTGTAGCTATAAACGATTATTTAAAAGTTAGGCCACATGATGGCGTTAAAGATAAAAAAGCGTTGTTTTTAAGCAAAAGATTGCAAAGAATAAGCATTAAAACTATACAATACATTGTCAAAAAACATTTAAAAGATGCTAATCTTGATGGCAAAAAATATTCTACACATAAATTGAGACATACGGCAGCGACGCTTATGTACAGATATGGAAAAGTTGATATCAGAACACTGCAGAGGCTATTAGGACATTCTAATGTGTCAACTACGCAGATATATACGCATGTTGATGACAGTCAACTTAGAGATGCTGTAAGTAGAAATCCCCTCTCTGAATTAAATATTGACAATAAGAACTAACGTTTGATTTGATTACATGTTTATGTTATAATAAAGAAAAGTTTGGAGGGGTCTAATTTGAAAGACACATCTAATAAAATAAGCATTAAACAGCAAGAGATAATTGATTTTATAAAAGGTGAAATTAAGCGTAAAGGTTACCCGCCATCAGTTAGAGAAATCGGCAAGGCTGTCGGTTTAAGGTCTACATCGACAGTTCATGGTCACCTGTCGCGTCTTGAGAAAAAAGGTTATATTAGAAGAGATCCGACAAAACCGAGGGCTATTGAGCTTTTAAGCGATGATGAAAAAGATATAAGTGATATTGTAAAGTTGCCCGTTATAGGCAAAGTTACTGCTGGAACTCCTATATTAGCTATCCAGAATATTGAGGAGTATTATTCTGTTCCAAGAGATCTTATCTTAGGTTATGAAAGCGAAAGCTTTATTTTAAAAGTTCGCGGAGAAAGCATGGTAAATGCAGGTATTCTAGATGGTGACTATATAATCATCAGAAAACAATCATATGCAGATAATGGTGACATTGTTGTGGCTTTGATTGAAGATGAAGCAACAGTGAAAAGATTTTATAAGGAAAGCAATCATATACGTTTGCAGCCTGAAAATCCTTCAATGAATCCTATTATTGTAGATGATGTCATGATTTTAGGAAAAGTAGTCGGAGTAATAAGAAAGCTCAAATGAATTACCGTTTGAGCTTTCTTAAATTAGATTTTGATAAATCCTTTCTCTACCATATTGTTTATTGCGATCATAAGGCTAAGTTTTACTTGATAATATGACAAACCACCCTGTACGTAAGCCGTATATGGTGGCCTAATAGGAGCGTCAGCACTTAATTCGATAGATGAACCTTGAATAAATCCACCGGCAGCCATAATAACTTGATCATTGTACCCTGGCATGTCCCATGGTTCGGGAACTACATGTGAATCTACAGGAGAACCTTTTTGTATGCTTTGAATGAAAGTAATCAACTCTTCCTTCGTTTTAAACCTAACCGCTTGTACAATATCTGTTCTTGATTCATTGAATCTTGGCAAAACTTCATAACCTAACATTTCCATAATTTTAGCTAAAATTATAGCTCCTTTTAATGCATTGCCGACAACAAGAGGTGAAAAAAATAGCCCTTCTAATGTTAAACGATTTGTATTTAGTGAAGGTCCAACCTTCTTCCCTATTCCAGGTGCAAATAGCCTGTAAGATGCTTTTTCAACAAATTCTTTCTTTCCTACAACATAACCGCCTGTAGGAGATATCCCACCTCCAGGATTTTTTATCAGAGAACCTGCAATCAGATCTGCTCCTACGTCTGTTGGCTCCAGATTTTCTGTAAATTCACCATAACAATTGTCAACAAATACAATTAAATCTTTCTTTTTGTTTTTTAACTTTTTAATTACAAATTCGATATCGTCGATAGAAAGTGAATATCTAAAATCATATCCTTTTGACCTTTGTATCATAACCATTTTTGTTTTACTTGAAACCTCATCCATAAGTTTTTCTGTGTCAATTTTGCCGTTTTTTAAAAGAGGTACTTCTTTGTATTTAATTCCTAAATCTATAAGTGAACCATTGTTGCTATTGCTCCCCTTCCCTATTATATCGGCAAGAGTATCATAAGGTGTCCCACAAGCTGATATTAGCTCATCATTTGGTCTTAATACACCATAAAGGCATAATGATATAGCATGTGTTCCAGAAACTATTTGAGGCCTTACTAAGGCGTCTTGCGCATTAAATATGTCAGAATATATTCTTTCTATTGTATCTCTTCCTATGTCTCCATAACCATATCCGGTTGTTCCATTAAAATGTATGTCACTCAAATGATTTTTTTGCATTGCGTACAATACTTTATATTGATTTTTTTCTACAATCTTATCGACTTTTTCAAATTCTTCTTTGACGTCTTTTTCTGCCTTTTCAAGCAAAAAAATAACATCTTTAGAGATGTTAAACTTTTCTTTAAGTATGTTTCCTGACATATTCTCAATCCTCTCTAATATCAATAGAATCAATTGTCATCAAATCATCTTTTGTTATTGTTTTTTTGTTTATTATTCTTACAGCTTGTTTTCTTATGGCTCTTTCAATTATATTTCTAACCAATCTTGCATTTCCTATTTCTCTTGTTGTATTGTCGTTAATTAAAACTTTCATTATCTTCCTTTTTGCGCTGTCTGTCAGTACGTATTGCCTATTCTTTATCATTAATTCCGCAATTCGTAACAATTCATCTATCGTATAATCAGGGAAATCAATTTGAATAGGAAATCTAGATCTTAAACCAGGATTAGTGTTTAAAAAATATTCCATTTCATCTATATAACCCGCCAAAATCAAGACAAATTGGTCTTTATAATCTTCCATTGCTTTAACTAAAGTATCAATTGCTTCTTTTCCAAAATCTTTTTCTCCACCTCTGGCCAATGAATAGGCTTCATCGACAAATAATATCCCACCCAATGCTTTTTTAACATTTTCTTGTACTCTATGGGCCGTGTGTCCTATGTATTCGCCGACTAAATCGGCTCTCTCAACTTCCACGACATGCCCTTTGCTAAGGACTCCAATTCCCTTTAGAAGTTTGCCAAGTATCCTTGCAACGGTTGTTTTCCCAGTGCCAGGATTTCCTTTAAACACCATATGTAAAACTATTGGATCAGTTACTAATCCTGCACTTCTTCTTTTTATTTGAATCTGCTCTAAAGCATATAATTCATTTATTATTTGCTTTACTTTGTTAAGGCCAATTAAAGAATTCAATTCTTTTAATGCCTCTATTTCAAGATTTTTATCCTTCTCAATATTTTTATTGTCATCAGATTTTGATTTTTTGTCAATCTTGTAATTTTCAAAGTTTACAGACCATATGCTCATGATAATCACATCCCAATACATTGTTTTTGCTAATATTATTTTATGATATTGGGATGTGAAATGTTCATGTTGTTTATTATGGGCGAATTCTGGACAATGTTCTTGGAAATGGTATGCATTCTCTTACATGTTCTGTATTAGTTATCCATGCAACTGTTCTTTCTATACCAAGTCCAAAACCAGAATGAGGTACAGTGCCATATTTTCTTAAATCAAGATACCAATCATACATATCAATAGGCAAGTTTTCTTCTTTTAATCTCTTTACCAACAAATCATAATCATGAATACGCTGACTACCTCCAATGATTTCACCATATCCTTCAGGCGCAAGCAAATCTGCACATAGCACTACTTCAGGCCTATCATCTTTTGGCTGCATGTAAAAGGCTTTGCATTTGGCAGGGTATTCCGTTATAAAAACAGGTTTATCAAATTGATTTGATAAAAATGTTTCATCTGGTGAACCTAGATCATTACCCCATTGAATTTCGTATCCATTTTTGTTCAAAAGCTCAATTGCTTCATCGTATGTCAATCGTGGAAAAGGAGTTTTAACTTTTTCTAATTTGCTTAAATCTCTTCCAAGTTCTTTTAATTCTCTTGAACAGTTTTCTAATACAGATTGAACTATGTATTCTACTAGCTTTTCTTGAACTTCCATATTACCATAGTGATCAACAAAAGCCATTTCAGGCTCTACCATCCAAAATTCATTCAAATGTCTTCTGGTTTTAGATTTTTCAGCCCTAAATGTTGGTCCAAAACTGTAGACCTTACCTAGCGCCATTGCAGCAGCTTCTTGATACAACTGGCCAGTTTGTGAGAGATAAGCATTTTCGCCAAAATAATCTATTTGAAACAGATCTGAAGTTCCTTCGCAGGTAGATGGCGTTATTATTGGTGAGTCAATTCTCACAAATCCGTTATTATTTAAAAACTCTTGTATTGCCCGTATAACTTCATGACGAATAGATAAAATTGCCTGTTGTCTAGGTGTTCTGATCCAAAGATGTCTGTTATCTAATAAAAAGTCTACACCATGTTCTTTTAATGAAATAGGATAGTCATTAAAAGCCATTTGAATTAAACTGACGTTTTTGATTGTAAGTTCAAAACCGAATGGAGATCTTTCGTCTTTTCTAACAATACCAGAAACCGATATAGAAGACTCTTGTAATAATTTGTCGCAGAGTTCAAAGACATTTTCATCTACTTCATTTTTTACAACTACACCTTGCACGAATCCAGATCCATCCCGTATTATTAAAAATTTAATTTTGCCGCTGGATCTTTTGTTGTATAACCATCCATTAATTGTAACTTCTTCCCCCACATGGTCCTTCATTTCTTTTATTTTTATTAGATTCATATTCACGCCTCCTATCACGTAAATTATAACATAATTATTTTTATACTTCTACACTGACTTCTACATCTTCAATATGATTTGCCTCAAGCAATGGTTTGATGACATTTTCTATATATTCTACTGTTTGATTTATAGCTCTACCAGTAAATTTGATAGGATTTATAATATTGTCAATTTCTATATCTGACAATGTTATTCTTTTATCTTCTTTTAATAAATTTAAGAGCTGATTTTCTCCTCCATCTTTAATAATTTCCTGAGCTTTTAATGAGTTTTCACGTATAACTTCGTGCAACTCTTGTCTATCTCCGCCTTTTATAACGCATTCCATTAGAATTGCTTCTGTAGCCATAAATGGCAGTTCATTCATAACATGTTTGTTAATTATTTTGGTGTTTACTTTTAATCCAGAGGCGACATTTAAATATAGATTTAAAATGGCATCGGTTGCGAGAAACATCTCTGGTATTACGATTCTTCTATTGGCAGAATCATCAAGTGTCCTTTCAAACCATTGCGAAGATGATGTGATTGAAGAATTAAGCAAGGCCGTAATGACGTATCTGGAAAGTGCTGCCATTCTCTCACATCTCATAGGATTTCTTTTATATGCCATTGCGGATGAACCAACTTGTTTTTCTTCAAAAGGTTCTTCTATTTCTTTTAAATGTTGCAACAATCTTATATCGTTGCTAAATTTGTGCGCACTTTGAGCTATTTCACTTAATACAGAGAGAAGCAAAAAATCATATTTTCTTGTATAAGTTTGACCAGTTACGTCAAATGACTTATTAAATCCCATCTTTTCTACTACAAGTTTATCAAGTAGCTTTACTTTTTCTTCATCACCATTAAATAGCTCCATGAAACTTGCCTGTGTTCCTGTGGTTCCTTTGACTCCTCTTAACTTTATATTTTTGAGCCTGTATTCAAGGTCTTCGTAGTCAAATACTAAATCTTGAATCCATAGCGCAGCTCTTTTTCCAACGGTCGTCAATTGAGCTGGCTGAAAATGAGTAAAACCTAATGTAGGTACATCTTTATATTTTAAAGCAAAATCTGAAAGTATCTCAATCAACTTAAGTAATTTTTTTCTAATTATCTGAAATCCTCTATACATAAGTATAATATCTGTATTGTCATCTACAAAAGCAGATGTCGCTCCTAAATGTATAATCGGCTTTGCTTTTGGACACTGCAGTCCATACGCTCTAATATGTGCCATAACATCGTGACGAAGTTCTTTTTCAAATTTTTTAGCATCTTCGTAATTTATGTCTTCAACATGCTTTTCCATCTCTTCTATTTGCTCATCGGTAATATTAAGTCCTAATTCTTTTTCGCTTTTTGCTAAAGCGATCCATAGTTTTCTCCAAGTTTTAAATTTTTCATCATCAGAGAATATTTGAGACATTTCTTTACTGGCATAACGTGTTATCAATGGATTTTCATATAAATTCGACATAATTACCTCCACTTTCTAAGAATTTGTTAATAAATTTTCTATTCTGATAAAACCCTCTTCAATATTATTCATTGAAGTCGCATACGAAACTCTAAT
>JASBVU010000097.1 GCA_029960905.1 Thermoanaerobacterium sp. | reverse complement strand
TATTAAAAGTCAGTGATTCTGTTTATCAAATATTAAAAGAACCAATTAGATTTTTAGAAGTATCTATACCAGTAAGGATGGATGATGGTACGATAAGGATTTTCAAAGGATATAGGGCACAGCATAATGATGCTGTTGGCCCAACAAAGGGAGGAATTAGATTTCATCCAAATGTAAATATTGATGAGGTAAAGGCACTTTCAATTTGGATGAGTTTTAAATGTAGTGTTGTAGGGATTCCATTTGGAGGGGCTAAAGGAGGAGTAATAGTAGATCCAAATACATTATCTAAAAGTGAGTTAGAAAGATTAAGCAGAGGTTACATAAGAGAAATATACAGTATCATTGGACCTGATAAAGACATACCAGCACCAGACGTAAATACAAATGAGCAAATTATGGCATGGATGATGTACGAATACAGTAAATTGTCTGGGAAAAATAGTCCTGGAATTCTTACCGGAAAGCCGATTATATGCGGAGGTTCTCTTGGAAGAACACAAGCTACTGGTTATGGTGTAGCACTGATGGCTTATGAAGCAACAAAGTATTTAGGTTTAAATATAAAAAATTGTACCATAAGCATTCAAGGATTTGGCAATGTAGGCAGTTATTCAGCTCTCAATTTGCATAAACTTGGTGCAAAGATTATAGCGGTGTCTGATTCAAAAGGTGGCATCTATAAAGAAGGCGGAATAGACGTCAATGAATTAATTGAATATGTAAAAGAGAATGGAAGTGTGGCAGGGTTTGATGGTGCAGAACAAATAACTAACGATAAATTATTTGAACTCGAAACAGATATATTTGTACCGGCAGCTTTGGAAAATCAGATAACTACAGATATTGCAAGATCAATAAAGACAAAGATAATATGTGAAGGAGCAAATGGACCCACAACACCTGAAGCAGATGAAATTTTATATGAAAGAGGTATATTTGTGGTGCCGGATATTTTAGCAAATGCAGGTGGAGTAACAGTTTCCTATTTTGAGTGGGTACAAAATTTAGACAATTATTATTGGACACTGGAGGAAGTTGAAGATAGGCAGCGAAAGATTATGACAGAGGCATTTAAAAAAGTTTACGAAACTTCAAATGCCTATAAAGTAGACATGCGAACAGGTGCATATATTACATCTCTAAATAGAATATATGAAGCCATGGAAATGCGTGGTTGGGTATGATGAGTTATATTTTATAATTGCAATGTCGATGGGGGGAAGTTTCAAATGAAAGATGAAGATTATATAGGCAAGATAAAGGAAGAAAGCAGTAAATGGCTATATCAATGCGTTGACAAAGTAAAAGAAAAATATCCAGAACGAAAAGAAAAATTTATGACTTCATCAGGAATAGAAATAAAAAACATATATACGCCTGATAATATAGCTGATTTGAACTATTTAAATGATTTAGGTTTTCCGGGTCAATATCCATTTACGCGTGGTGTTCAGCCAACCATGTACAGAGGAAGGTTTTGGACCATGAGGCAGTATGCTGGGTTTGGCACTGCAGAAGAGTCAAATGCAAGGTATAAATACCTACTTTCACAGGGACAGACAGGGTTAAGCATAGCATTCGATTTGCCAACACAGATAGGATATGATTCAGATCATCCGATGGCTGAGGGTGAAGTAGGGAAAGTGGGTGTTGCTGTAGATTCGCTTTTGGACATGGAAGTTTTGTTTGAGGGAATACCCCTCGATAAAGTCAGTACCTCTATGACCATAAATGCCCCTGCAGCAGTTCTTTTGGCAATGTACATTGTTGTCGCAGAAAAGCAAGGAGTTTATTTAGATAAATTAGAAGGAACTATTCAGAACGATATATTAAAAGAATACATTGCTCGAGGAACATATATTTTTCCGATAGAACCTTCATTAAGGCTTACAACAGACATATTCAAATATTGTTCCGAATACATCCCTAAGTGGAATACAATAAGCATAAGTGGATATCACATAAGGGAAGCTGGAGCTACGGCGGTACAAGAAATAGCTTTTACATTGGCAAACGGAATAGAATACGTAAATGCAGCATTAAAAGCTGGACTTAATATTGACGATTTTGCTCCAAGGCTTTCATTTTTCTTTAGTGCTCACAGCGATTTATTAGAAGAAGTGGCGAAATTCAGAGCTGCCAGAAGGATGTGGGCCAGAATAATGAAAGAAAGATTCAATGCCAAGAATCTAAAATCAATGATGCTTAGGTTTCATACACAAACTGGCGGTTCCACGCTAACCGCTCAGCAACCCGACAATAATATTGTAAGAGTTGCACTACAGGCATTAGCTGCAGTGCTAGGAGGGACTCAATCCCTTCATACGAATAGCCGTGATGAAGCATTGGCATTGCCCTCAGAAGACTCAGTGAAGATTGCATTAAGGACCCAACAGATAATAGCATACGAAAGCGGCGTATGTGATACACCTGATCCATTGGCAGGAAGCTACTATGTAGAATATCTGACAGATCAAATAGAAGATAAAGCCTTACAATACATAAAAAAAATTGATGAACTTGGTGGGGCTGCCTGTGCAATAAGTAATGGATTTATTCAAAAGGAAATACAGGACAGTGCGTATAGATACCAAAAAGAAATTGAAAAAGGTGAGAGGATTATAGTAGGCTTGAACAAATTTAAATCTGAAGAAAAATATCATGGCAATTTGCTTAAGGTTGATCCTCAAGTTGGGGAGATGCAAAAAGAAAAACTAAGAAAACTTAAAACTCAAAGAGATAATGAGGAAGTAAAGAGAAGATTATCAGAGCTTAAAGAGGCGGCTTGCGGTCAAGAAAACCTTATGCCAAAAATAATAGATGCAGTAAGGGTATATGCAACACTTGGCGAGATATGCGATGTACTACGGTCTGTATTTGGAGAATACAGGGAGAACATAATCTTGTAAGGGGGGAGAAAATGAAAAGGCCAATTAGAGTTCTAGTAGCTAAGCCAGGTCTTGATGGGCATGACAGAGGAGCAAAAGTGATTGCTAGAGCATTTAAAGATGCTGGCATGGAAGTCATATATACAGGATTGAGGCAGACACCTGAACAGATTGTAGAGGCAGCAATTCAAGAAGATGTTGATGTCATCGCATTAAGCATATTGTCAGGTGCTCACAATACGTTATTTCCCAAAATAATGAATCTGCTGAAGTGTAGGGGAGCAGAAGATATCATGGTAATTGCCGGCGGCATAATTCCCGATGAGGATATACCATTTTTAAAATCAGTAGGCATAAAAGAAATATTTACACCAGGTACGCCAACATCAAAAGCTGTTGAATATGTAATAGAAAATGTGAAAGTCTAATAATTTAAGCCTAATGGAAAGAGGCCAAAAAATGCGAGAAGTTGATTTAGAAAATTTATTATTAAAAAGAGACAAAAGAGCCATAGCTAAAGCAATAACCATGGCAGAAAATGGCGATACAAAAGTTTATGAAATGATTAAAAATCTCTATAACAATACTGGAAAAGCTTATGTAATCGGCATCACGGGACCTCCAGGTGTAGGAAAAAGCACTCTCACTAATGAAATAGCAAGATTTCTTTTAAAAGATAATAATTCAGTAGGAATTCTTGCCGTAGATCCTACAAGCCTTTTCTCTGGCGGTGCCATACTTGGAGACAGGGTTAGGATGAGCGACATAGCATTAGATGAAAATATCTATATAAGAAGCATGGGGACAAGAGGAAAACTTGGTGGATTGGCAAAGGCCACAAGGGCATCGATTCACATATTGGATATTGTCGGTATGGATTATATCATTGTGGAGACATCTGGAGTAGGTCAATCTGAAATTGACATCGTGAAAGCCTCTGATACAAATGTAATGGTTTTATCTCCGGATATGGGTGATGACATACAAGCGATTAAGTCTGGGATAATGGAGATTGGCGATATATTTGTAGTCAATAAATCAGATAGAGAAGGAGCTGATAAAACAGCAGCAGAAATTAATTTCATGCTTGATCTAAATAGTAAATCAAATTGGAGGCCACCCGTACTAGAGGTTTCTGCACTGTATAGAAAAGGCTGTGATACGCTTCTTTACAAAATAAAAGAGCATCGCCATTATCTTGAAAAAACAGGTGGTCTTAAAGAAAGGCGGCTTAAAAATTTAAGGTGGGAGATTTTAGAAATAATAATTGATAATCTTATGAAAGATTTAAGTGAGAAAATAAGTCAGGAAAATATCGATGAATTGATTAATACGGAATATGCTGGACTGACAAATCCATATATGATTGCAGAAAGCATATATAAAAATCTCAAGGAGGGCTTCAAATGATAAAAAAAGTTGATCATATAGGCATAGCAGTAAAAAGCATAGAAGAAGCATCTAAGTTTTATGAAGGTGTTTTAGGCCAAAAAATTAGTGAAATTGAAACTTTAAGTTCTGAAAATTTAAAAACCGCTTTTATCCAAATTGGAGATGTTGAGATAGAACTATTAGAGGCCACATCGTCTGATAGTCCTGTAGCAAAATTTATTGAGGAAAAAGGAGAAGGCATCCAGCATATAGCTTTAGAAGTTGATGATATTGAAGCGTCCTTAGAAAAATTAAAATCTAAAGGCGTCAGATTAATCGATGAAACACCTAAGATTGGTGCAGGAGGTTCAAAGATAGCATTCGTCCATCCTAAAAGCACTAATGGAATATTATTAGAACTATGCCAGAAGCAATGTGACTTAAATTTGTAAGCTAGGAGGATAGTGAATTGGTAGGAAATACAGTCACAGGTGCAATTTACTTATCCGTGCTAGATATGATTTTATTAATAGTATTTCTCTTTTTGATTGATGGCATATTAAGGCTATTTCCTTTTTTAAATAAAATATCTAGATTTTTAAAAAGTAGGAGATAAAACATGATCATCTTAGACATTATAGAAGATATGTTTAAATCAACAGGTTTAGTGCATTTGACATTTGGGAATATAATTTTAATAGCGTTAGGAATAGCTTTTATTTCGCTTTCCATTGTCAAAAAATACGAGCCATATCTTTTACTGCCGATAGGTTTTGGATGCATTGTAGCAAATATACCATCTACTAATTTGCTTTTGCCAAATGGGCTTATTGGAATATTTTACCTTGGTGTTAAAAAGATCATATATCCTCCACTTATATTTTTAGGTGTCGGAGCAATGACTGACTTTGGACCAATGATTGCAAATCCTAGCCTTGTAATACTTGGTGCATTTGCTCATATAGGAATATTTATAGCATTGATAGGAGCAAAAATTTTAGGTTTTTCTATACAACAATCAGCGGCTATAGGGATAATAGGTGGGGCAGATGGACCTATGGCAATTTACGTCACGCAAAAACTTGCACCTAATCTAATGGCACAAATATCTGTTGCAGCATATTCGTATATGGCATTGATGCCGCTTATTCAACCGCCTATTATGAAACTGTTAACTACAAAAGAAGAAAGAAAAATTATTATGAAACAACCGAGAGAAGTTTCGAAAACGGAAAAGATTGTTTTTCCTATTGTTGTTACTATATTAATAGATTTGCTATTACCACCAATAGCACCACTTATTACGATGATGATGCTGGGGAACTTATTAAAAGAGTCAGGCGTCGTCGATAGATTAGCTAAGACTGCCAGCGGAGAATTGATGAATGTCATCACAATACTATTAGGCATATCTATTGGTTCAACAATGAAAGCGGATACTTTTCTTACCATTAAGACTTTAGAAATAATAGTTTTAGGGCTTGTTGCATTTATGACAGGAACGGCTGGAGGTATTTTAGGTGCAAAACTTTTAAACAAATTATCTGGAGGAAAGATAAATCCTCTTATAGGCTCAGCAGGTATTGCATCTGTACCAATAGCAGCTCGCGTTTCACACTATGTTGCGATTAAAGAAAATCCATATAATTTTTTAGTCATGTTTGCCATGGGCCCAAACTTGGCAGGTGTTTTTGGTACTGCCATAGCAGGTGGAATGATGTTAACAATACTGGGAGTTCATTAAATCTTATTCATATATGATAGGTCGTTTTTCTGTAAATTCAGTAAATGGTTTATTAAAAATAATTAATTTGTCTTTACGAAGGTGATATTGTGAAAAATAAAAAAATATGTATAAACGAAAGCTGGTGCAAAGGGTGCGGAATTTGTGTAGAATTTTGCTCTGCAAATGTTTTAGCTATGAAAAATAATAAGGTTTTTTCACTGAGCCCAGAAAAGTGTATATCCTGTGGTCTATGTGAACTAAGATGCCCGGATTATGCAATATATCTAGAGGTGATAGATGATGTCGGTAAAATTGATGCAAGGGAATGAAGCAGTTGTAGATGCTGCTATAAAGGCAGGCCTAAATTTTTTTGCAGGTTATCCAATCACACCATCAACAGAAATAGCAGAGCTTTGCTCTGAAAGGCTTCCGTTAATCGGTGGCAAGTTTATACAAATGGAAGATGAATTAAGCAGCATGGCTGCTGTCATTGGTGCATCATTAGCAGGTGCAAAAGCCATGACAGCTACGTCTGGTCCAGGATTTTCACTAAAACAGGAGAATATTGGGTTTGCATCAATGGCGGAGATTCCATGTGTCATTGTTGATGTACAGAGATGTGGACCCAGTACAGGCATGCCAACAATGCCATCACAAGGTGATGTAATGCAGTCAAGATGGGGGACCCATGGAGATCATCCCATAATAGTCATGTCGCCTTCATCAGTAAAAGAGGCGTACGAAATAACGATTAAGGCGTTTAATCTTACATATAAATACAGGACACCTGTAATTTTACTATTAGATGAAGTTATAGGCCATCTTAGAGAAAAAATTGAAATTGAAGATGATCAAAATATAATCAATAATCGTTTTGATTTTCCAGACAAAGATGAATACATGCCTTATAAAAATATATTAAATGGTGTTGTACCGTTTATACCATTTGGTTTGGGGTATAAATATCATGTTACTGGACTTGCTCATGATGAAAAAGGATATCCCACAAATAACACTGATGTAAACGAAAAACTGATGATGAGGC
>JASBVU010000096.1 GCA_029960905.1 Thermoanaerobacterium sp. | reverse complement strand
AGTTTGATGAAAATAATATGCCGTTATGGCCTGATGGTGTAGATGTTACAAAATTAAATGATACGCAACTTGTAAAACAAGCTGATGTAGTAATGCTTATGCTGTTATTAGGTGAAGAATTTGACGATGAGACGAAAAAGATAAACTACGAATACTATCAAAAGAGGACGATGCATAAATCTTCGTTAGGCCCCAGCATGTATTCTATTATGGGGTTAAAAGTTGGCGATTATAAAAACGCATATTATTCATTCTTAAGAAGCGCCAATGTTGACCTTGTAGATAATCAAGGCAACACGAAAGAGGGTATCCATGCTGCTTCTGCTGGAGGTACATGGCAGGTTGCTGTATTTGGATTTGGCGGTTTGTACGTTGACAAAGAAGGCGTTTTGAATATCAATCCATGGTTACCAGAAAAATGGCAGAAGTTGTCGTATCAGATCTATTGGAAAGGCAATCTACTCCAAATCAATATTGCTAAAGATGGTGTTGACGTAAAAATTCTTGAAGGCAACGGAAGAAAGATAAAAGTAAAAATAAGAGGGAAAGATGTTGAAGTTAATTAGATTTATCATAGGCATAAACAGAAATTTCTGTTTTGCCTATAAAGATAAATAATGGAATAAGGGGGGTTCAGGATTACTTTAAATTGGTGAAAATTTAGTTTGCTTAAAATCATAATTTATTAAGAGAGGAGAAAATGAAATGGGTAAAAAATTTTTAAGCATTTTTGTCGTAACAATACTTTTGATAGCCACATTGCTTTCCGGATGTTCAACGAAGCAAAGCAATTCTTCAAATAACAATAATAAAACTAGTTCTGTGCAAAAACAAGATACTACTAAATCTGTAACTTTAAAACTTGGCATGTGGTCTTCTTCACCTGCTGAAACAAAAATTGTAAATGATCAGTTGGCTGCTTTCAAGCAAAAATATCCTAATATTAATGTACAAATTGAAACAATAGTAGGCGATTACATGCAAAAATTACAAACAGAAATTGCTGCAAATGTAGCTCCAGACATTTTCTATCTTGATAGCATGCCTGCGCCACAGCTTATGTCATCAGGTGTTTTAGAACCATTAGATGATTATATCAAGAAATACAACGTGGATGTAAATGATTTCGAACCATCGTTGCTTTCGGCATTTCAGTGGGAAGGGAAAACATACGGTCTTCCAAAGGATTATAACACATTAGCGCTATTCTATAATAAAGATATGTTTAATGCTGCAGGTATAAGTGAGCCTCCAAAGACATGGGATGAATTAAAAGCAGATGCACAGAAATTGACTAAGAATGGCGTGAAAGGCTTGGTTTTGTCGTCAGACCTTGCAAGGTTCGAAGCTTTTATGCTTCAAAATGGTGGTTCAGTATATAAAGATGGAAAGGTGACTTTAAATCTTCCAGAGAACGCTCAGGCACTTGACTTCTATACAGGGCTTATCACTAAGGATAAAGTAACGGATACGCCACAAAATTTAGGTGGAGGATGGAATGGCGATGTATTTGCTGCTAAGAAAGCTGCAATGGCGATAGAAGGAGGATGGATGATACCATTCTTAAAAGACAAAGATCCAAACCTCAATTACGGAATAGCAGAACTTCCGGAAGGCAAACAAAAAGCAACATTAGCTTTTACTGTTGCTTATGTAATGAATAAAAACAGCAAGAATAAAGATGAAGCATTTAAATTATTAGAGTTTTTAACGGGAAAAGAAGGACAACAATTTGTGGTTGATTCAGGTCTTGCCCTTCCATCTAGGAAGTCTATGGAAGAGGGATTTAGGGCAAAATATCCAGATAGAGTGGCATTTATCGATGGTGCAGCTTATTCTTACCCATGGCAGTTTGGCCTTCTTGGGACAAAAGTATCTGATGCAGCAAATAAAGCTTCAGATTCGCTTATAATGAAACAAGCAAAAAATGCTCAAGAAGCACTTGATAATGCACAGAAGCAACTTGGACAATGATGTTATGCAGCACCTTTAGGTGCTGCATAGAGATTTTGCTGTTTGTTGTTTTGCTATTAATGAAGTGAAAGGAAGAGTCTTAGTATGAGAGCTCATTCAATTTCAAGGAGAAAATATATAAGTGAAGCTATTTCAGGATATACCTTTGTGTTGCCTTTTGTCATTTCTATTTCTGTATTTATTATTGGACCATTAATTTATGCATTTATAATAAGTTTTAAAGATTTTTCATACTTAAATCCTTCATCAAGCCACTGGGTAGGGTTTAAAAATTATATAGGATTATTAAATGATCAAACGTTTAAGAGAGCATTGCTTAACACAACGATATATTCATTGTTTGTGGTACCTACACAATTATTTATAGCATTAGTCCTTGCATTAGTCGTTGATTCAGACATTAAAGGAAAAACCTTTTTTAGGGTTGCGTATTATATACCTACTGTAACATCGACAGTTGGGAACACAGGTTTTTTGTGCCAGGATGGGTTTAGTCAACACCCTGTCGGAAACGTGGCACATGATCGGGCAGGCTTGAATGTCAACTTTGCTTTGCCGTCAATCATGATGATGGCTATTTGGTCGTCAGTTGGAAATTATATGGTAATATTCTTGGCAGGACTTCAGGATATCCCCACGGAATTGTATGAGGCGGCAGAAGTAGATGGTGCAAATAAATTTCAAAGATTTATAAAAATTACTCTTCCATTGTTGAGACACGTTGTGTTCTTTAACCTTGTAGTCTCATTGATAGGCACTTTTCAAATCTTTGATCAGGCGTACGTTGTGTCAGGAGGAAGCGGAGGGCCACTTGACGCGACGATGACGGTGGTTCTTGACATATATAAAACAGGATTTAAAGATTTTAACATGGGCTATGCATCAGCTATGGCTTTTGTATTATTTCTAATTATTTTGCTTTTGACATTATTGCAAAGATTATTATTTAGAGAGGAAATGTATTAGGAGGTAATATATCATGTCTAAAATATTCAGATTTTTCCTTTATTCGGTAGCCATAGTCTATGCTGCAATAACGCTAGGACCATTTATTTGGTCTATAATAACTTCGCTAAAACCTACAAGTGAAATAGATAGTTTAAGCGTTAATTTAAAGAATTTAACGTTTGGCAATTATAATATGATTATAAGTCAGTTTCCGTTTTTGAGGTGGTTTTTTAACAGTCTAATTGTTGCTATTGCTGTTACATTTGGAAATTTGTTGTTTAATTCAATGGCGGGATATGCTCTTGCCAGGATTAATTTTGCAGGCCGCAATTTCATATTCATTATTGTGTTGGCGCTTATGATGGTGCCTGGACAGGTTGTAATGGTACCGACGTATATTTTATTAAGCAAATTAGGCTGGGTAAATACTTATTGGGGACTGACAATACCATTTTTAACGAGTAGTTTTGGCATATTTTTAATGAGGCAGTTTTTTTTATCTATTCCGAAAGAGATGGAAGAAGCTGCGACAATAGATGGATTGTCTAGGTTCAGGATTTTTCTGCAAATAGTTTTGCCATTGTCAAAGCCTGCTCTTACAACACAGTTTATATTCATGTTTACCGGCAATTGGAATAGCTTTTTGTGGCCTAGTCTTTTGACGTCCAGCGATAATATGTACACACTGCCGGTTGGATTGAATTCATTCTACGGACAGTATTATCAATTTTGGAATCAAGTTATGGCAGGCGCTATACTCTTGACGCTGCCGATGATACTTATATTTCTTGTATTCCAAAAACAATTTGTCAAAGGGATTTCTACAACAGGTCTTAAATGATTTGTGTTGCTGTTTCAAAGTGAATGTGATATAATTGTAAGCGGTTACTATTTTATATGCATTATGACTTTAAGTTAATTGCGAAGGGAATGTGTGGTCTGTATGGCAAATATAGATGATGTAGCAAAACTGGCAAATGTTTCGACAGCTACTGTTTCAAGAGTTTTTAATAATAGCCCATACGTCAGCGAAAAGGCAAGGGAAAGTGTATTAAAAGCGGCAAAAGAGCTTGGTTATGAGCCAAGCATATTAGCTCGCAGTTTGGCTATGAAGAAGACAAACACTATAGGGTTAATAGTTCCTGACATATCTAACCCGTATTATAGTGAAGTGGTAAGGGGTATAGAAGATGTATGCAATATTTATAAGTACAATATTATTCTTTGCAACGCCGACAACTCGCGGGATAAAGAAATACAGTACATTGATATGTTGAAAAGCAGATGGGTAGATGGAATAATATTCCACAGCGACTATTTCTCAGATGAAATATATGATATTTTCAAAGATAGAAAAATACCGTTAGTATTAGCTGGAAGAGCGACGAATTATGATGTGCCGTATATAGTAATAGACAATAAAAAAGCTGCTTATGATGCTACAAAATATTTGATATCGCAAGGTCACAAAAAAATAGGTGTTATCCATGGTGACTTGAATGGTATGAAGGAAACTGTTGATAGTGTTGATAGGCTTTACGGATTTCTTGATGCTATGAAGGAAGCTGGTCTTAAAGTATATGATGAGCTGATAAAGGAAAGCAATTTCAAGGCAAAAGGCGGCTATATAGCTGCTAAAGAAATGCTAAATGGCAATGTTAAACCAGATGCTATCTTTGCCTTCAGTGATGTAATGGCGATGGGTGCTATTAACGCCATTTTTGACGCTGGTTTAAAATGTCCGGAAGATGTTTCTATAATAGGATTTGATAATCTCGATTTAGCAGAGGTAACGAGGCCAGCTTTAACTACTGTTGCGCAGCCTATGTACGATATTGGTGCTGTTGCAGCTCGCATGCTGATAAAGATAATCGACAATAAAAAGATATCTGAGAAGAGAGTTATTTTAAGGCACAGATTGATTATTCGCCAGTCCTGCATTAAAAAAGACGCATAAAAAATTTAAAAAATAATTGAAAAGCTATTGATTATTTTTTAAAAAGATGTTACAATATAGCTGTAAGCGGTTACAGATTGCATTTATTGACAGTCTATTTTAGATTGGATGATATAAAAAACTGTAGCTTTTATTTGTCAAGAAACTGTAAGCGGTTACAGTTATGCTTTATTAAGCTTAAATTTGGCAAGCAATCAAGTAAAACACTAAAATTGTTAAATGTATTCTTTAATAGAATATTTGTTGTATCAATACTTGCTGAATTTAAGTTGAATTTTTGGTTTATGTATGGTAAGTGAATATTACTTATCTAGGAAAAACTAAAAGGGGGTGCTAGACAAAAAAACTTCAATTGCAATTTTATAATCATCATAAAAATAAAAAAACAGGAGGAGCGTTTGTATGAAAAAAATATTGAGTTTATTAATTTCGACGATCTTAATAATTGCCTTAGTGACAGGATGTTCATCAAGCAATAACGGCAATAATAGCAAAACGAGTCAAAATGGAACATCTTCTAGCCAAAATAGCAAAATAACCATAACGGTGATGCAAAGCAAAACCGAAATACAGTCTGATCTTCAAACTATAATTGATGACTATAATAAATCACAAGATAAAGTAGAAGTAAAACTTTTAGGTACTTCCGGAGATAATTTTGCTACTGTGTTACAATCGCAGTTTTCTGCATCACCAGAAAAAGCACCTACGATATTTACTATTGCTGGACCAGATACTCCTAAATTTCAACCATATATGGCCGAAATAAAAGATTCAAAGGCTGCTGAAATGTTAGCAGATGGAGTAAAAGATGATGTTACTGTTGATGGTAAATTATATGGTCTTCCTTCAGCAGTTGAAGGATATGGTTTGATTTACAATAAAAATTTGTTTAAAGAGGCAAATATAGACCCTGCATCAATAACAAGCATTGATGCACTGGTTAATGCTTGCGAAAAATTGTCAAAATTAAATGGTGTTGTAAAACCTATTGCTTTTGCAAAAGAGACGTACTTCTCATTTATACATCCTTTTAACTGGGCTTTTGCAGTTGATCCAAATTACAAGACTGATATAGAGAAACTTGACAAAGGACAAATTACTATGAAAGATATACCAAGTGTAGTGCAATGGATACAAGATTTAGATAGGATAAAACCATATACAAACAATGCACTTGATTCATACGATGATCAAGTAGCGGGATTTGCAAGCGGTAAATATGCTATGATACATCAAGGAGACTGGGTACAATCAGTTTTGGATCAAGATAAACCAAATTTTGAATATGGAATTATTCCATTCCCAACAGGTGGAAATACAAAATTAGCTGTCGGTACTGCTACTGCATGGCGTGTAAATAAATATGCGACACCAGAACAACAAAAAGCTGCAATTGAATTTTTGGATTGGTTGATTACAAGCGATAAGGGACAAGAATATTCTGCAGATACTTTGAAGTTTATTCCAGCATATAAAGGAGTAAAAGCTCCAAAGGCTCCACTGGCAGCGGAAGTTGCTCAGTATGTTGATAAAGGTGAAATTATTCCGTGGGTATACAATAATTACTTCCCTAACGGAATAGATGTTGATGGTTCTAATGTAATACAAAAATACTATGCAGGACTTATAAAAAGTGACGATCAATTCTTATCAGAATTGACAAATGTTTGGGTTCAAGATGCTGGCAAGTAATTAGCTTATAGGACATACTTCTTTCACACATAATTAAGAAGTATGTCCTAATTTAAATCAATGTGTATACGATAGGAGTGAAAATATGAAAAAAAATAGCAATACATTGACGTTTTGGCTATTTTTAATACCATCACTATTTATCTTTATAAATGTAGTAATAATTCCTTTCATATTAGGTATAATTTATTCATTTACAGATTGGGATGGGTTTTCGTTTTTTGGTTCAAAATTTGTAGCATTTAGCAACTATTTAAAGGTGTTTAAAGATCAAAATTTTTTAAATGCATTTTTATTGACTTTTAAATATGCGATTATTATGGTAATAGTTTCAAATATAATTGGTTTTTCTTTGGCGCTTTTAGTAACTAGAAAAATGAAGACTAGAAACATTTTAAGATCGATTTTCTTTATGCCTAATTTAATAGGTGGTTTGATATTAGGATTTATATGGCAATTCATATTCTCAAAATTGTTAGTTCAATTGGGACCTGTGTTAC
>JASBVU010000095.1 GCA_029960905.1 Thermoanaerobacterium sp. | reverse complement strand
CCCTTGGGCTAAAACGCATAAATGCCCTTTCAATTGAGCGTTTACAGTGTTCGTACAATGTACCCTCACATCCATCAAGGAATGGCACCGATTCAGTAAGTATATCAAAATCGTTCGTTTCTTTTAAATAATTAATTGTTATAAACGGAAGCCAAAGGAGGTCGTCCGAACACTTCGTTTCGGGTCCGTTACCTGAAATCGTAAGCCACCAATGTAAAACAGTTCCGTCCTGTTTCTGCTTTCTTGCATGCATAAGTATCTGTTTTCTGGTATACTCGGGTAGACTCTCTAAAAATACCATAGAATCCTGAAGCTGATCTCTGTAACCATAACCTCCACTTATCTGGTAGGATGCCGCTTTCCCCCAAATACGGCATGATATCGCCTGATATTTAAGCCATATATTAGTCATGATGTTCATTGCATCATCTGGAGTATATATCTTCTCGCTTTCAATAAACGGAGACCAAAACTCTCCTACTTTTTCAAATGCTTTTTCAGCAGCATTTACATTATTGTATTTTTTAGAAAGCTCCACAGCCTGCTTATGGTCATCCGCACATCCGAGTGTAAAAACAACCTTTTTAATCTCACCGGCTTTAAGCTTAATTTCCACCTGAAGTGCGCCAATAGCATCACCGAATCTTCCTGTGTTTTTCTTAAGCAGTTTTTCTTCCATTGCTTTTGGATTAGCCTGAGAACGATACATGCCTATAAACGACTCTTTATCTCCATCATAAGAAAGCGGTGCTTCACTCGTAGTATGAAAAGCTACATATTCCCAATTTCTGTTGTTGTACTGCCCTTTTTTATTTGGAAGTCCCCAAAGATATTTATCTACTAAAAAACCGTTTATGTCTTCATTATATTTTGTGTCAATAAATATCTTGTGAAATTCCCTATGTTCATCATGACCAAAGCCAAGATTCCATTCAAGATACGTGAAGAGGTTAAGTATGCGGTTTCTACCGCTCTCATTATTTAATGTCATTTCCCATATTTCCACTGGCTCATGTGGTACAGCAAACATCTTCAGACTACTTTTTATGCCATTTTTCGCCTGCGTTATTACTGAATAGCCTATTCCGTGCCGTACTTCATAAAAATCAGGCTCTTTACACACTGGCTTCCATGAAGCAGACCAGAATTCACCTGATTCCTCATCTCGGATATAGATATATTTACCCCACTCATCTTTGATTATATCCTGAGAATACCTTGTCAGGCGGTTTTCAGCGGCATTTCCCCTCCATGAAAACCCGCTTCCAGTTTGAGATATTAAAAATGAATAGTCTCCATTGCTTATCACGTTTATCCATGGGCGTGGCGTCTCAGGTGTTTTTATTACATATTCCTTTCCATCCTCAGTAAAATATCCATATTGATTTTCAAATATTTTTTTATCAGACATAATCATTTCTCCTCTCAAAAATTGAATGCTTTTAATATTAACTTATTTGTGAAACTAATTTAATTTCATAATCATTTAAAGAAACAATTTGCCCCATGTCATCAAAAATCTTAATTATTAATTTGTAATCTCCGTCATCCAGTTCTTTTGGAGCAGAATATCCAAACCTAGCAACCTCTTTTACCGTATCTTCCTCAATGTTGAATTTACCATCTTTTATGATGGTTTCATTTTCATCTTTTTTAATCAACAGTTCATAGCGGTAGCCTTGTAAGATTTTATGATAATCGTTTATAATGTATAATCTTATTTCAACACCTTTTTTCTTTGTCCATTTACTACGCATCATCTTTACAACCGGCAGTACAAGTTGATATGCTTGTTTTAGAGCAAAATATCCTTTTTTTGGTTCTCTATTATAATCAACTACTGACCATGTTATGGAGGGCCAACAATCCACAAACATAAATTGGTATATACCGCCAAGGTCTTTATACTTATCAAGGCGGTATTCTTCGATGGCGTATTTTAAAAGGTTGGCCTGATACTTCTGAGAATTTTCTATAAATTCATCTAAATTTACCCCCATCTTTATTCCTGCTACATTAAATGTCTCATCGTACTGAAAATCATGATATGCCATTTTACTCCAATCAGGTGGCCATGTTTCGCCGCAAATTTCTTTTGCTATTTGAATATTCGGCAATGCCTGTGCACCAAATTCACTTACTATAGGTTTGTACGGCTTTGTCATGAATTCCTCAACTGTCGTATAATACCATCCAGGGTAAGGATGTTCACGAAAATCAGAATGTTCATGCACATATCTTGTCGAGTCCAGAGCGCATACTGTTTTATATAGCAGCGGATCCAGTTCTTCCGTATTTACACTTGGCTCGTTGTGGCAGCACCATATGCATATAGACGTATGATTATAAAGCATCTCAACCATATCCTTAATCTGTGCCACTGCATTTTCCGCAAACCAGTCGCCGCGGTCATAACTCCATTGAAGAGGGAAATCCTGCCATATTAATATACCTTCCCTGTCGCACACCTCATAAAATTCTTTTCTTGTAATATGTGCATGTACACGAACAGAATTGATATTGGCTTCTTTTATCATTCTTATATCCCTGTCGATTTTATCTAAAGTGTACTCGCTCAGCCATTGAGTCGGTATAATATTCGTGCCCCTGATGAAAATCCTCTTATTATTTAAAAGCCATTCATTTTTATCAGAATTATATGTAAAGCTCCTAATACCTGCATTAAAATTTTTTTCGTGAATTATCTTATCTCTTTTTATAAGCTTAAGTTTGCAATGATATAGGTATGGTTCTCCAATATCCCATGTCCACCATAGCTTTGGCGATTTGATTGTTATTACAAAATCCTTTTCTTCAAGTAATTCCCTAAGCTTTACATTTCGTGCATACTTAATGCCGTCCATCTCTATCAAAATACTATAATCATCGGGTTCAGTACAATATATTTCAGTCCTTATGTCAAGCTTGGCACTTCCATCGTTTAGAAGCGTTGGAATCCATTTGATATTTTTAATAAAATTCAATGGTCTTAAGTCTATATATACATCGTTCCATATTCCACCAGTATTTTGGGTCTGACCCCATTCTCGGCTGCAGCCTCCTGGACGTGCATCATGATGATTTAACACACCTTTTATTAGCATCTTGTTATCGGGCCATACTTTT
The DNA here is from genome assembly GCA_029960905.1 of Thermoanaerobacterium sp. Taxonomy (GTDB): domain Bacteria; phylum Bacillota; class Thermoanaerobacteria; order Thermoanaerobacterales; family Thermoanaerobacteraceae; genus Thermoanaerobacterium. Next base: position 3,973 of record JASBVU010000095.1, on the reverse strand, counting down.
TCTGTATCTTCCATAGGAGAATTAACAACAACTTTTAATACATTGTGTTCTTTTAAAAGACCGGTTATATTAAACTCAAATGGTTGAAAATAACCTTCATGTTCTCCAATGTATTCTTCATTCAAATAAACATCAGCAAAATAGTCAACACCTTCAAATCTCAGAAAAGCTATTTTATCCTGAATTTCATTCAAGTCAATATCAAAGCACCGTATGAATTCAATCTTTCCCGCAAAGTCATGAATACCGGCAAGCTGACAGTTCTGCGGTATATCCATGACTCCTGAAGCTGGAAGATTATTAGTATCCTCAATTATAGTTCCGTCCGACTGCACACACGTACGAGCTAACGGCCTGTATTCCCATTTTTCATTTAAATCCAATCGCATAGGCATTCTCCTCACCATTAAACATACTTCAGCAATATACGAGCATCCTGTCCTAAAAGCCCATCAATCTCAATCTTATACATATCTTTCTCAAGCACAGTAATTTCATTTTTCTCACTTTGTACAGGTTCCCATACTGATGATTTCAATATAATTTCCCCGATGTTTCCTGTTGATAATTTTATAAACAATTCCATATAACCATTTCTCATTGTCATATCATATATTTCAGCAGTACTGTAAATTATGCTTATATCATCAGTCAGGCTGCAGCCTATCGGTAGCATGACTCCTGTTCTTTTAGCTATCACCAATTCCTTCCCGCCAAATAAAATATCATCTTTATATTTTATGGTCGTCTTTCTTTCTATTTCATCATAATTGTTAATAAAGACAAAACTATTGTTATCATCTTTGCGTATCGTTACAGATAAATTTTCATCATCGGTTGAAACAACAGGTTTTATACCTGCCTTTTCTGCAATCAATTTTATAACATCCAACTTATAATTGTAGTCATTTTCCATTCCTATGCCGAGCAATAATATCTTTCCTTTTCCATAATCCTTTATAAATCCAGCATATTCATTTTTGCCATTTTCTTCTGCCCATGCTATAGGCTCACCAATGCATTCCTTTATTATCATTCTCTGATTTACAAAAACAGAATCTATACCCATAACATTGACGTGTTCCCATCCTTTTTTTACATTAAACTCCTTGATTCCAAGCCCATCGATCAGTTCCCTGCACTTTTCTCCTTGTAGATTAAATTCAGGAACTGTGGGATATAATATCATTACTCCGCCGTCTTTTACATACTGTAATAATTTGCTTTGAATTTTCCCATCCATCCATTCCGTTGAAAATACCCAAAGAGATGGGATTTTATCAACTGGAATAGTATCTTCCTTCATAATGTCATAAGCATCAAAAGCTATGTTTGCTGCCGTCAATAATCTGCAAATGCCGTTGTAGTAAAATACATCCCTTTCAAATGCAATTTTGTTTACCATATCTTTTGTATAATCATCGTAAACTTCAGTCATGTAATAATCAGGATAAAAAGCGACATGAGTGCTTATTTCTTTTTTTGTGCCAGACAATTGTCGTCCAAATACATTTAACATTTTGCCCATATGTTGAATTTTAAAATAATGAGGCCTTAAATTGCCATTAATATCAACAGGTGCTTGCCAGTCGTGCCTTCGCCCAAAAAGGCCTATATCCTCATAATTTTCCCCACTTACAAACATGTAAAAATTAATTGCATTCATTCCATTTGCTATACATGTCCGCGTACTTAGGTCGACATCATTTGGACTTATACGAGGCCTGTCGGATAACCTCCCTGACTGAAATTCAGCAGAAAAAACCGGCTGCTCACCGTTTGATATAGCATCAGTAAATGCACAACTTAACACAAGGTCGTGGTATGAGTCATATGACACATGGCCCGGATAAAAATCGCCTGCCAAGACCGCGTCTTTCACTTCTGTAGTTTTATAAAGCTGTGAAAGACCAATTGGATAGTCCATGCCCCTACTACTCAATGACAAATCCTTAAATCCATGTACATTTACAATAAAAGGTACCGTTATTCCTGTCTCTTTTGCATACTCGCGCAAAGTCAAAATATATTCTTTGATATACTCTCTCCAGAATATTCCCCATTCGTAGTGCAATTTAGCTGCAAAATTATTAAGCTTTTCATCTTTAAAATCTCTTACAAATTCCATTATTTCTTTGTAATTCGATTTATAACTTCTATTTAAATTATCTAAGGACCTGTATTTATGTAGCAGGTAATATGCAAATTTGTTTAGTATATGCTCACTGTAATCCGAAGTATTTGTTACCCAGTGAAACATGCCTATCTCATTACACAATTGGTACATTATTACAGTTCCGCTGTTATTAATTTGATACTTCGAAATAACATCATTGACTGCTCCGTACCAACTTTTAACCCTCTTAAGAAAAACTGGATGCTGATAGGTAATAACTTCTGCTGGATGATTTTTACCTTTCTTATCTTTTGCGATTATTTCTGGATAATTTCTTAAAAGCCATTCGGGAATACCCGAATTTTTTGTTTCAGACATGATATACGGTCCAGGTCGCACTATACAATAAAGCCCTTTATCCCTTACTAACTTTAAAAATCCATCTAAATTTCTTTCTTCATGTGTCCTGCCCTCAAGGTCAATTTCGCCTTCTTTGATTTCATGCCACATCCAAGGTATATACGTACTTACAAGATTGCATCCAGCTTCTCTAATTTTGTCCAGTCGATCGCTCCACTCACTTTTAGGACATCTGAAATAATGAAGTTCCGCACCATACAAAAAAATAGGTTTGCCATCTATAAAAAAAGCTTTATTCTTTACTTCAATTGTCATCTATGATTACACCTTTCATTGCAAGATTTCAAAAATGCAATATACATTTCTTGATTACTATATTGAAAATAGCGTCTATTAATAATACTATTTAATTGATTGAAATAACAAAAAATTATATTTAGAATATATTATGTCATCATACTGATGTCTGCTATTTACCTTATTATCTCAATATTCCCATCAGAAATTCCACAGCTCTCTTTATATCTTCCTCAGGATTTTCTCCAACTTCTCTTTCTATTGTGAGAAATCCATCATATCCTATATCTTTTAGAGCTTTAATATAGTTTTTAAAATCGACTTTTCCTTCCCCAAGGGGTACTTCTCTAAAATAGTCTTCAAGTTTTATGTCATCAATGCCACCTTCAGCAAAAAAGTTATATATTCTTTCAGGATTAGTCTGTTTTTTCATAATTCCGTCCTTAGCATGTGTATGCACTATATAATCTTTTAGAGTATATACTCCTTTTATTGGGTCATCGCCAGTTACCATTACTAAGTTAGCAGGATCATAGTTGACTTTTACATTTCTGCTATTTAAATTATCTAAAAAATTTTTTAGTGTTTCAGTCTTTTCTGGTCCTGTCTCTATTGCAAAATATGCATCTACTTTCTCACCATATTCACCAAGCTGTTCACATGCATCTTGCAAGATTTTAAATCTCTCATGATTAGGATCGTCCGGTATAACTCCAATATGTGTTGTAACAACTGATGTTTCTAAATCTTTAGCAAGGTCCATTATTAATTTGGAACGCTCTATTTTGGCCAAGTTGTTATCTTTTATGGCAAATCCATGTCCTCCTAAATCTCCACATAATGCTGAAACTACGAGTCCATTGTCTTTTATATAATTTAGAAGTTCTCTCCTTTTTGCTGCGGATAAGTTTTCAGGAGCCATTTCTCCTGATACAGCATAAATTTGTATTCCTTGAGCACCCAGTTCTTTTGCTCTTTTGATACCTTCTTTTAATGGAAGTCTAAAAGAATCCACTATTACACTTATCTTCATCATAAACCTCTCCTATATTGTAAAATTAATTTAAGCCTCATACTTATTACCAATTTAATTGGGTATTGACTTCATTATTCTATTATGACTTCATGCCCAGTTTCCGCTGATTTATATATTGCATCTAATATTTTCATTAACTCTACTCCATCTTCACCCGGACTTAT
>JASBVU010000094.1 GCA_029960905.1 Thermoanaerobacterium sp. | reverse complement strand
GGTTGGGCTGCCTGGGCGGCCTGCCCGCGACCAACCAGTTGTCGCTGTTCTGAGCGTTTTCGCCGCGTTTTCGCCGCTTCAGCGCGCGGGGTCGGTGTGGGCCTTTCACGGCCTCGCGCCGGCGCGGGCCCGGCGGACGGCGCAATACTCGTTGCGCACCGCCGCCGGGGGTGGTATAATACGGGCGTTAGGCTCACTATAGGTCGTGACGCGAAGAGTGGGGTTTCCCACTCTTTCGTATTATATATTAAAATAATGTGTTACAAGGAGGTATTAAATTGTCAAGAATTGAAGAGTTAACAAGACAGCTTGTTACTCCTGCTATAGAAAAAAATAATTTTGAATTAGTTGATATTGAATACAAAAAAGAAGGTAATAATTGGTACTTGAGAGTTTATATAGATAAAGATGGAGGAGTTAGCTTAGATGATTGCCAAATTATAAGCGAATACTTAAGTGAAAAACTTGATGAAGTAGACCCAATAGAAAATAGTTACATACTTGAAGTGTCTTCACCAGGAATAGATAGACCATTAAAGACAAAGCGAGATTTTGATAAGTTCAAAGGTAGCTTGGTTGAGGTTTCATTATATCAGGCAATAGATAAAAAGAAAAAGTATGAAGGAGAGCTCGTTGGGCTTATTAATGATAAAATAGTTATTGTGGATGATAATGGAACAAAAGAATTTGACGTAAAAAACGTTAGTTTAGTTAAGCCTGTTATAAAATTTTAATTATAAGGAGGGAAAAGAATGAATAGTGAATTTATTGAAGCACTTGAACAAATTTGCAAAGATAAAGGCATTCCAAAAGAGACAATGTTTGAAGCAATAGAAGCTGCATTAGTTTCGGCTTACAAAAAAAATTATGGAACAGCCCAGAATGTTAAAGTAAAGATGGATCGTGAAACAGGTGATGTTAAAGTCTACGCTCAAAAGACTGTTGTTGAAAATGTATATAACGATTTGCTTGAAATAAGTTTAGACGATGCTCAAAAATTAAGCAAGAAATACCTTGTTGGCGATGTTGTTGATGTAGAGGTTACACCAAAATCTTTTGGAAGAATAGCGGCACAAAATGCGAAACAAGTTGTCGTTCAGAGAATAAGGGAAGCGGAACGAGGTATTGTATATGAAGATTTTCTTAGCAAGGAGTCAGAAATAGTTACTGGAATCGTAGAAAGAATAGAAAGAAAGAATGTTTTAGTCGATTTAGGTAAAACTGAGGCTACATTGACACCTAATGAGCAGATTCCAAACGAAACTTACAAACATGGAGATAGAATAAAAGTTTATATAGTGGAAGTCAAAAAAACTACAAAAGGTCCACAAATACTGATATCACGTTCACATCCAGGGTTAGTAAAGAGGCTTTTTGAGATGGAAGTACCAGAATTACAACAGGGCATTGTTGAAATTCGCAGCATTTCAAGAGAACCTGGTTCAAGGACAAAAATGGCTGTGTACGCAAAAGATGAAAATGTTGATCCGGTGGGTTCATGTGTAGGATACAAAGGTGCAAGGGTACAGGCCGTTGTAAATGAGTTAAAAGGTGAAAAGATAGATATTGTAAAGTGGAGTTCAAAGCCACAAGAATTTGTGACTAATGCTTTAAGTCCGGCTAAAGTTTTAAGTATAGATATTGATGAAAAAGAGAAAATAGCCAGAGTTGTTGTTCCGGATTATCAACTTTCTCTTGCGATTGGCAAAGAAGGACAAAATGTAAGACTGGCTGCTAAATTAACGGGGTGGAAGATTGATATAACAAGTGAATCTACCGCTAAATCTTAAAGGTTGGGGTTGATAACGTGAAGTCTAAAAAAATTCCAATGAGAATGTGTCTTGGTTGCCAAGAAATGAAGCCAAAGAGAGAATTGCTTAGAATCGTCAAAAAAGCACATAGTAATGATGTGCAGGTAGATTTAACAGGCAAATTGTCTGGTAGAGGTTGTTACGTGTGTAAAAATATTGATTGTGTAGAAAAAGCTTTAAAATCAAAAAAAATAGAGAGAGCACTGGAAACTTCACTGTCTGAAGATATTATTGAACAAATCAGAAAAGAGGTTTCAAATGAATAAATTTTATTCAATGCTAGGGTTATGCAGAAAAGCAGGAAAATTGATACCTGGAAGCGTATCTGTTGAAAAAGGCATTGCTAAATTAAATGTTTGTCTTGTTGTCATATCAGAAGATGCTTCTGAAAACACAAAGAAAAAGTTTATAACTTTATGTAATGCTAACGATATTCCTTATATAATAGCTGGAAAAATGTTTTATATTGGCAAAAGCATAGGAAAAGGCGATACAGCAGTAATTGGCATTACTGATGAAAATCTGTCTAACAAACTATTGGCTGAAGCAAAGGAGGTTCTAACTAATGGAGGTGAATAAAATGTCAAAGACAAGAGTTTATGAATTGGCAAAGGAGCTAAAAATCACAAGCAAAGAATTGATTTCAAAATTAAATGATTTAGACATAAATGTAAAAAACCACATGAGCACTTTGGAAGACGATGAAGTAAGTTTAATAATAGATTTGCTAACTGAAAAAGATGAAAAAGAGGCGGATAATTTAGTAGACGAATTTGATGAAATTGAAGAAAAACCTAAAAAGCCTAATAAAAAACAAAAAAAATCAGAGGCTAAGAAAAATAAAGATGATAATAGCAATAAGCAGCAAGATGATTCTATCAAGATAATATCTATACCTGCATTTATAACTGTTAAAGAATTATCCGAAAAAATGAAAATAAATCCTTCAGATATTATCAAAAAATTGATATCTAAAGGAATAATGGTGACTATAAATCAACAAATAGATTATGAAAATGCCTCGCAAATAGCTGAAGAATATGGTTTTTTGTTAGAGAAAAAGGAAGAAAATGAAGATAATCTTGAGATTATGGATATGGAAGACAACGAAAAAGATCTTTTACCAAGGCCGCCTGTAATAACTGTAATGGGGCACGTTGATCATGGTAAAACATCTTTATTGGATGCAATAAGAAAGACAAATGTTACTCAACGTGAAGCGGGTGGAATTACGCAACATATTGGTGCATCTGTGGTGGAAATAAACGGCAAAAAGGTTGTGTTTTTAGATACACCTGGACATGAAGCATTTACAGCAATGAGAGCTAGAGGAGCAAGCGTTACTGATATTGCTGTACTGGTTGTTGCAGCAGATGACGGAGTGATGCCTCAAACAATAGAAGCAATAAATCATGCTAAAGCTGCTAATGTTCCAATAATTGTTGCCATAAATAAAATTGATAAACCTAATGCAAATCCAGATAGAGTTAAACAAGAATTGGTAGAGCATGGTTTAGTGCCAGAAGATTGGGGTGGAAACACAATATGTGTTAATGTATCAGCACAAAAAAATATTGGACTTGATGATTTGCTTGAAATGATATTATTGGAAGCGGAAATGTTAGAATTGAAAGCAAATCCAAATAGACCAGCTAGAGGTACAATCATTGAAGCACAACTTGATAAAAACAGAGGTCCTGTTGCAACAGTTTTAGTTCAAAAGGGAACACTAAAAACGGGAGATGTGATAATTGCTGGTACAGCTTATGGTAAAGTAAGAGCAATGTTTGACGATAAAGGCAGAAAAGTCAAAAAAGCATCACCGTCAATACCTGTTGAGGTTCTTGGATTTTCAGATGTTCCCAAGGCGGGAGACATACTCGTTGTATTAGACGATGAGAAGAAGGCTCGTTCGATTGCCGAAAAACGCAAGGAAAAGTTTAGAGAAGAAGAAATGATGCAAAAGCAAAAGATCTCCCTTGATGAATTGTTTAATCAAATTAAAGAGGGTAATGTAAAAGAGCTAAATATAATATTAAAAGCTGATGTACAAGGTTCTGTAGAAGCATTAAAAAGTTCGATTGAGCAATTAAGCAATGATGATGTTAGACTTAGAGTTATTCACGGTGCTGTAGGCGCTATCACCGAAACGGATGTTATGTTTGCTTCTGCATCTAACGCTATAATTATTGGTTTCAATGTAAGGCCTGACAGCAAAGCAAAATCTTTAGCCGAAAAAGAAAAAGTTGATATAAGGTTGTATAGGATAATCTATGATGCAATTGATGATTTAAAAGCGGCTATGAAGGGTATGCTAGAACCAGAGTATAGAGAAAAAGAATTGGGTAAAGCTGAGGTCAGAGCTGTATTTAGGGTTCCTAATGTAGGAAATGTTGCTGGATGCTATGTGGTAGAAGGCAAAATTTCCAGAAACGCAAACATAAGGCTAGTAAGAGATGGCATAGTAATTTTTGAAGGAAAAATATCTTCATTAAAGAGATTCAAAGATGACGTAAAGGAAGTACAATCCGGTTTTGAATGTGGAATAGGCATAGAAAGATTTAATGACATAAAAGAAGGTGATGTGCTAGAAGCATATCAAATGGAGGAAATACCTCGTTGAAAGGATGAAATGATGTGCAGTACAGAGTTGGACGTTTATCGGAAGAAATAAAAAAAGAAGTCAGTCAAATGATTTTTGAAGAAATAAAGGATCCAAGGATAAGCAGTATGACGAGTATAACTGACATTGAAGTTTCAAAAGATTTACGTTACGCGAAAATTTATATTAGCGTTTATGGGAGCGATGATGAGAAAAAAAACACTTTAGAAGGTTTAAAAAGTGCAACGGGATTTATAAGGCATGAGCTTGGGAAAAGAATTAAATTAAGGTATATTCCGGAGCTAATTTTTGAAATTGACAATTCGATAGAATATGGTGCCCATATTTCTAAGATATTGAAAGATTTAGATAAACAAGAGAGTGAAAGCCAATGATTTTAAATGATATGTTGGACTCAATAAGAGAAGCGAAAAAAATCATTGTTGTAACGCATGTATCTCCTGATGGAGACGGTATAGGATGTGTTACAGCGTTGTACAAAGCTTTGAATAAGTTGAATAAAGATGTATCTATATTTATTGATGATGATGTTCCGGAAATTTATAAATTCATGCCATACACAGAAAAAATTACAAGACCATTTGATGAATCAGCAGATTTGCTTATTGCTGTAGATTGCGCTGATACAGAGAGAATGGGAAATGCTAAAAATTTGCTAAGAAAAGTTTCTAAGTCAATAAATATAGATCATCACATTTCAAATACATTGTATGCTACTATGAATTATGTAGATACCAATGCAGCTTCGTCATCCGAGATAGTATACCAATTAATAAAAATATTGGGTATTGACTTGGACAAAGAAATTGCGGAATGTTTATATGTTGGTGTTGTTACAGACACAGGACATTTTATGTACGGTTCTACAACATCTTTCACTCATGAAGTTGCTGGCGATTTAATAAATAATGGTGCTTCTGTAGACAAGATATCCAATACTATTTTTCACAAGATAAAATACAGCAAGCTAAAGTTGATTGGCAGGGTTATAAATAACATGGAACTTTATTTCAATGGAAAAATTGCCTACATGGAAATATCAAATGAGGATTTCACTAAGACAAATACTAAAGCAGAAGATGTGGAAAATATTATAAACTATGGTAGAGATATAGATAGTGTAGAAGTTGCCGTTATGCTGGTTGAAAAAGAAGATTTTGTAAAAGGAAGCTTGCGATCTAAAAACTATGTAGACGTAAATAAATTGGCTAGAGAATTTGGTGGTGGCGGTCATGTAAGGGCGTCGGGATTTCTAAAAAAGGGTACCATCAAAGAGATAAAAGAGAAAATTTTAGAATTAATAAAAATTGAGTTAAATGAGTGATTGCAGATGGATGGTTTTTTAAACATCTTAAAGCCGCCTGGCATGACTTCTCACGATGTCGTTTGTTTTTTAAGGAAAAATTTTAACATAAAAAAAATAGGCCATTTAGGAACTCTCGATCCAGGAGCAGCAGGTGTATTACCTATATGTATAGGCAAAGCGACTAAGTTGGCTCAGTTTGTAGTATCACAAACGAAGTCATATAGGGCAGAAATTACTTTTGGTTTTTCTACAGACAGCATTGACAAGTTTGGAAATATTACGAAAGTGACGCCTGCTGAAATTTTGGATCACGATAAAATATCGGAAATTGCAAATGTATTTAAAGGAAATCTTTTACAGATTCCACCTCTTTATTCTGCTAAAAAAGTCGATGGCAAAAAACTTTATGAATATGCTCGGGATGGTAAAAGTGTTGATATTAAGCCTTCTCACATAACAATATATGATATTAATATAATATCATACGAAATGCCATATAAAATTATGTTTGATGTGAAATGCTCAAAAGGGACATATGTTAGATCCCTTATACGTGATATTTGTGATTATTTAAATACTTCAGGGTATATGTCAATGCTAATAAGATTAAGCGTTGGACCATTTACTTTAGAAGATTCGTTTACGTTAGAGGAAATTTTGAAAGGCAAATATAAAATAATCAAGATGGATAAGGTTTTGACATTCCACAATGTTTATCTCAACAATAGCGATTACAAAAAAATTGTTCATGGGAATCCAGTGAAAAATAGCTATATAGATACAGATAATGAATTTATAAAATTGTATAGTCCCGATCATTTATTTGTTGGTGTTGGCAAAGTCATAGGTAATATGATACATGTGGAACGATTGTTATTTGGAGCTGATGGCTAAGTGATAATAATAGATGAGCAAAATGCAAAAAAGTACAATGATAAAAAAGTAATTGCTCTTGGAAACTTTGACGGAATTCATCTTGGACATCAAGAGTTAATTAAAAAATCAGTAGAATTATCAAAAAAAAACAGAATGATGAGTTCTGTGTTTACATTCAAGCAACATACTACAAAGACAATATGTAAGAATAATTATCAAAAACTTTTAACTACAAATAGAAAAAAGATAGAAGAATTTTCGAAGTTTAATTTGGATTATTCAATAATTTATGATTTCAATAAGGAATTTTCATTGTTATCGCCAGAAGATTTTATCAAAAGTGTTTTGGTTGATGAATTAAACATGAAAATTGCAGTTGTAGGTGATAATTATAAATTCGGATATAATGCCAGCGGTGATGTTTCACTACTAGAGAGTTTTTCAAAAATTTATGGCTATGAAGTCAATGTTATTGAGCCTATAAAAT
>JASBVU010000093.1 GCA_029960905.1 Thermoanaerobacterium sp. | reverse complement strand
TATTGCTCCTTTGGTAAATTTATGGGGTATCGGCACTGACCATGCACATGTTCCGACGGAAAGCCAGATTAAGGATGCTATGAAATACATAAACTACAAAGACGTCTTGCTGGATGAGAAAAATGATGAGGTTAAATTAAGCAGAAAAGGGATGGCAATAGATTTAGGAGGAATTGCCAAAGGCTTTGCTGCTGATGAACTGGAAAACATCATGAAAGAAAATGGTGTAAAACACGCACTTATAAACTTAGGCGGCAGCAGCGTATACCTTTATGGTTCAAAGCCAGATGGCTCCAATTGGAATATAGGAATACAAGATCCTTTTGGAGATAAGGGTACGTATTTTGCCATCGTTTCTGGCAAAGACATGCTTATTGACACATCTGGCAATTATGAAAGGTACTTTATTCAAAACGGGAAAAGGTACCATCACATATTAAATCCTTTTACAGGGTATCCTGCAGAAAGCGGTGTCGTCAGTACAACAATAGTTTCTACTAATATTAAGTCTATTGATGCTGATGCTTTATCTACAATTACTTTTATTTTAGGCGTTGATAAAGGGATGAAATTGGTAGAGAGCATGCCTGGTGTAGATGCAATTTTTGTTACACCAGATTATAAAGTATATGCGACATCAGGACTTAAAGGAAAATTAAAGATAACAGATTCGAGGTTTAAGCTGTATGAAAATAGGTGATAAGATTTTAATAGGGGCACTTTTGATTATTTCTCTTGTTTCTGCCTATTTTACTTATGACAAGGCGCTATCAAGAACTGGCACCAATGTCGTAATAGAAGTCAACGGTTCTAAATACCAAGAATTGCCGCTGAATGTGGATAAAACAGTGACAATTCGCAATGGCAAGCATTTAAATGTCGTTGAGATAAAAGATGGAAAAGTAAGAATGAAAGAAGCCAATTGTCCAGATCAGATATGTGTTAAAACAGGCTGGATAGAAAAAGAAGGCCAGCAAATAGTATGCCTTCCCAATAGAGTAGTGGTGAGAGTTACAGGAGGTAAAAAAGGAGAAGTAGACGACGTAGTATATTAAATAGCCGCACATTTTTATGCACGGCTATTTTTTTATCATCAGATATCTTAATGTGTTTGAGAGTATGTCTTTTACGACAGGTGCTGCAATTTCTCCACCCATGTGGCCGTTTTTAGTAGGATTTCTTATGACCACTAAAACGGCTACTTGAGGGTTATCTACAGGTGCAAATGCAGCGAAAGATGCTGTGTATTTTCCTGGCGAATAATTTTCAGTTGTGCCTGATTTCCCACCTACAGTAAAGCCAGGTATTTGACATGCTGTTCCTGTTCCTTCATCGACGACTTTTTTAAGCAACTCTTTCATTGTGTTTGACGTATCCTGTGATATAACCTGCCTTATGACTTGAGGCTTAAATTCTTTTATGACTTTATCGCCTGATTTTATCTCTTTCACTATATTTGGCTTCATCAAGTACCCACCATTTATAGTTGCTGAAAAAGCATCTATCATTTGAAGTGGTGTTACTGCTATGCCTTGCCCAAATGACATGGATGCAAGGTCAACGGGATGAACATTTTTCTCTGGTATTATCATGCCAGATGCTTCGCCTGGAAGCTGTATCCCAGTTGGGCTTCCGAATCCAAAGGCGTTTATGTACTTGTACAATGTATTTAATTTAAGCCGTTCTACGATTATCTTCATGAATACTGTATCGCTAGACATTGCTACTGCTTGTGAAAAATCGATATTTCCTAATTTTGTCCAGCTATTTATCCTATGACCTGATACTATGTAGTAACCAGGATCGTAAAATTGCTCATCTGGCGTGACTAAAGATTCTTCAAGTGCCGCAGATGCCGTTACTACTTTAAATACTGATCCTGGTTCATACAGATAAGACACAGCGGGGTTTGACCATGTGTCAATGGAGCTAACCTTATTTGGCTCATTTGGATCAAAATCTGGAATATTTGCCATGGCTAAGATATCGCCTGTCTTCGGATTCATCACGATTGCTGAAATGCCGTTGGCTGGACTGTAAGTTTCGTAAGCTTTTTCTATGGCTGTTTCTGCATATCCCTGTATTACAGAATCAATAGTAAGGATTAGGTCATCACCTTTTTCGGGTTCGTACAATTTTTCGGGAAGTCCTATGACATGACCTACTTCATCAGTTGTGGCTACTTCTAATCCTGATATTCCTTTTAAATATTTATCAAACGAGTATTCTAATCCGTAAAGACCGTTTCCGTCTACACCAGTGAATCCTAATGTCTGTGATAATAGACTGCCGTCTGGATAGCTTCTAATGCTGGTATCTTCTACGTATATACCTGCAAGGTTTAATTTTTTTATCTTGTTTACATTATCCAGTGAGACATTTTTTTTAAGGACAGTCCACTCAGAATTTTTATTGCTGAGAAGCTTATACAGTGAATCTTTTTTCATGCCTAATAAGTTGTACAATTTGTTTGCGACTGCATCTGGATGTGTTATATTTTTAGGTGCAGCGTACACATCGCCGCCGCTTACATTAGTGGCCAGGATATTTCCATTTGCATCGTAAATAATTCCTCTTTGTGGCTTTAATACTATCTTGGATGTTGTCTGATTTTTGACGGCCAGTGAATATTTTGGAGCCATGACAATTTGTAGCCATATTAGTCGCGCTACAAGACATGCAATTAAAAATAAAAATGTAATTAGTACGAGCAAAATGCGCTTTTTATTTATTGATGCCAATTGAAAGTATCCCCCTTGTACGTTTATAATTTTATTTTAAATCAATATAGTACATATTTCAATTGATTTACATAAATCTGCATTCGGTAGGTTTCACATCTAAGGCAAATTTTAAGAAAGATGGTGCTCTCATTTTGAAATTTTCTGACCACTCCATGAACTTGACTTTACATACAATAAGCGGCATTATCCATTGAACGTTGTTAATGCCAAGACCGTAAAATTCAGGGTTGACCTTCAGATCATTGGCGACATCTAAAAACGATGATAATTCTTTTTGCGATATTCCAGATTCTACATTACCAATGTGTATAAGTTTGTCATCCTCGTTGTAAAGGCCCAAAACTAACGCCGTTTTGTCTATCCTATAACCTAATATTACAGCATTTAGTACTATGTGGTGTTTGAATTTTTGCCACAGACTACTTCTTTTTCCTAAGCAATATTTTGAGTCTGCTTTTTTAGCCATTACTCCTTCCAGTTGTTTTTTGCCAGTTTCCGTAAATAAAGTTTTGCCGTGTCCAAATATATAATCAGATATCCTTATTATATTGCTTTCGCTGACGATTTTACTTAAAATTTCTCTGCGTTCAATCAGTGGATAGTTTAATAGCTCTTTTCCATCCACATATAATACATCCCACGTTATAAACATTGCTGGATTGGATTTGCTTAAAAGTTCGATTCTTAGTTTGTTTTGTTGGTGTTTTCGCATCATTATGCTTCTATAGCTTGGTTTATTGCCTTTTAATACAATTAATTCTCCGTCAAGTATTGCCTCATTTGATTTTAAGCATTCATCCATCTTTATAAGCTCTGGGAATTGATGGGTTATATCTACAAGCCTTCTGTCTTGAAGCTTTGTGGAAGATGAGAGAAATGCTATTGTCCTTGAACCATCCCATTTGATTTCATACACCCAATTTGGATCGTCGAAGACATTTCCCGATATAGCCAGCATAGGAGAGATTTTCTCATCCATCAGGGACATCTTTATGCACCTTTTTTCTTTTTTGATTTTTTTGCAATGTTTTCTCCTTTTACTGATTCGATGCTGGCTTTTAATGCGCTTACAAGATCAAGGACATTTTCTTCCTTTGGCGATTCAGGTATTTCAATTTTTCTATCTTGAATTTTTGACTCGATTATTTCGATTAGGGCTTTTCTGTAGTTGTCATCGTATTTTTCAGGAGAGAAATCAGATGTCAAAGTATCTACAAGCTTTATAGCCATCTTCACCTCATTTTCATGCAGATCTACATTGCGAATTGGTGGAAGCTCATTTGTACTTCTTATTTCGTCAGGGAAGTGCATTGTTTCTAATACCATGTAGTTGTCATTGTATACTCTTATGCAGGCCAAATCTTGCTTTGATCTGATTACTACACGTGCAACTGCCACACGGTTTAGCTTTTTCATTGAGTCCCTTAAAAGGACGTAGGGCTTTGCACCTATTTCATCCGGAGCAATGTAGTACGTTTTATCGAAATATATGGGGTCTATTTGACTTAAATCTGTAAAATCGATAATGTCTATTGTTTTAACTGTAGATTTAGGGATTCTCTCTAAGTCTTCTTCATCTATGATGACAAATTTTCCTGGTTCATATTCATAGCCTCTTACAATTTCTTCATCAGGAACTTCTTTATTGCATACAGGGCAAATCTTCTCGTATTTTATAGGTGATTTGCAGTCCTTGTGAAGCTGTCTAAAATGGATAGAGTTGTCTTCTGTAGCTGCGTATAGTTTTATAGGGATGCTGACAAGGCCAAAGCTAATGGCACCTTTCCACATCGAACGCATTTTTTCACCTTCCTTTCGATATTTATTAATTAGTATAACCATGAAAAATTCATAATCTGCAGGTAATTTATGGAATCATCTTGACTTTGATACTGTTTGCCTATATAATATTAATTAATTATTAAAAATATAAATTTTTTATTAAATTTATTAAAAAAATATGCCTAATCGAAAGAGCGGGGGATATCTTTGGGGTGAATCCGCGTATGCGGTAGGGTTACTCTTTACCGAACCCGTCAACTAACCTCGTAGGCATAAAGAGAGGATGAATGAGTTGAATTACAAAAAAATAGTGGCAACAGCAGTAGTGTCAATAACACTTATGCAAGCGCCAAGCGCATTTGCAATGGAGCTTTTGAAATACGGCTCAAGAGGACAAGCGGTGGTTAGCTTGCAGCAAACGTTAAACAGGCTTGGCTATAGCACAGGTGGTATTGACGGCATATTTGGCAGCAAGACAAAAAGCGCAGTGATTGCACTGCAAAAAAGGTACGGACTATCTCCAGATGGAATTGTGGGACCAGCTACAGAGGCAGTATTAAATAGGACAACCGTAAGTGGTGTTTCGTCCAGGGGTGGCTATGAGCGCACATCAAATTTTGACATAGTAAGCATTGCAGAAAGATATCTTGGAGTACCGTATGTTTTTGGTGGTACAACACCT
The DNA here is from genome assembly GCA_029960905.1 of Thermoanaerobacterium sp. Taxonomy (GTDB): domain Bacteria; phylum Bacillota; class Thermoanaerobacteria; order Thermoanaerobacterales; family Thermoanaerobacteraceae; genus Thermoanaerobacterium. Next base: position 1,960 of record JASBVU010000093.1, on the reverse strand, counting down.
GCAGGTTTTGATTGCTCTGGATTTGTTCAATATGTGTTTAAGCAAGCAGGGAAAAGCATCGGAAGAACTACGTATGACCAGTATGCAGGTGGAAGGGCTGTAAGTTTATCTGATCTTCAGCCAGGCGATATATTGTTTTTCTCCACATCTGGCAATGGTCCAACACATGAAGGCATATACATAGGAGATAACCGCTTAATACACATGAGCGATTCATTTAAGAAGGCAGCTATTGCAGATTTTAGTGGTTGGTTTAGGACATACTATATTGGCGCAAGAAGATATTATTAAAATTAAAAAGAGGGTATCTACAAAAACGCGTATATGTTAAATCAAAAAAACATATACGTGTTTTTTTTTAGAAATTCCATAAAGTCGTAAAGGGAAATCCTTGATTTATTAGCGATGTAATGTTATAAATAGCTGATTATTCTAAATTTTCTACATTGACTTTTTATAACTCATGATTATAAAAACATTTGTTCTCTTTGTATAATTAAAGCACAGTGCCGCACTGAAAGGGACCGGTCCTCACTATATGTGAGGTGTGTAATCAATTGATAAACTATAATGAACTGTGCTTTAAGGCAAAGAATGGGGATAAAGATTCTACTTATGAGATTTTAAAAAAATTTAACCCTCTTTTAATAAAATTAGCAAAAAAATTCCCGTATGACAGTTTTGATGATATGCTTCAAGATGGAAGAGAAGTTCTCATTAATGCTATTTATCAGTTTGATGAGAAAAAAGGCAAGGAATTTATAGCATATGCCAGTATGCAGCTTAAATTTTACTTTTTAAATGCTTATAGGAAGAAAAAATCTTTTCTCTCTTTGAATGCAAAGGCGGATGATGAGGAAGACGAGATTATCGATTTGATAGAGAGCGATGAACTTACGCCGGAAGAAAAATTTTTTAATGACATTACACTGAAGAATTTAAAGGAAGCTTTGAATGGCCTTACCGCAAAGCAGAAAAACATAATAATGCTTTACTTTTTCGAAAGAAAAACACTCGTTGAAATATCAAAAGAGCTGGGGGTGGGATATCAGAGTGCGGTAAAACTTAAAGACAGGGCTTTGGATAGATTAAGATTTTTGATAAAAAATGATATAATTATGTAAAACGGCTTGAAAGGATGATGTGTACTTGGAAGCAAAAAATCTCGGCATAAATGATGAATTATTCAAAGAAATAATTGAGTTGAATCAAAAAGCTCAGTTTCACAATTTAATCGGCATGGAGATTGCTGAGCTTGGAAATGGGAAAGTGACGATGGAAATGACGATTTCCGAGAAACATCTAAATATCTTTAAGAATGCTCACGGAGGCGTACTGTTTTCTCTCATGGACACGGCTATGGGAATTGCTGCAAAGACGATGGGGAAGAACATGGTGACTCTTGAGATGAACATAAACTATATAAAACCTTTAAAAGCTGGAGACAGAATCAAAGCCATAGGAAGGATTATTCACATGGGCAAGACAACTGCTGTTGCTGTATGCGATGCGTACAATCAGGATGATAAACTTGTAGGATCTTCCCGTGAGACATTTTACTGCATAGACTAAAATGATATATGCCCTTTTATAACTGTGAAACATGGTATACAATAAAAGAAATACATTAAATTTAAGATGAAAGGAGGCCGTGAAAATGAATTTTGATAGCTTTTTGTACAATACAAGACCGTTTTTAAATTATTTGTTTGATTTTTATAGCAATTTAGACGATATGAAGTTAAGTACCGTTATAAGAGATTCTGGAAGTGCAGACAATATATCGATTGTTGTGGTTGACATGATAAACGGTTTTTGCAAAAGTGGGGCTTTATCCAGTCCTAGAATAGGAGGGATTATAGAGCATATAAAGAGCCTCATTAAAGCTTCATACAGGATGGGCATAAAAAATGTGATGTTTATAAATGATGCCCATGTGAAAGGTGCAGCAGAATTTGCT
>JASBVU010000092.1 GCA_029960905.1 Thermoanaerobacterium sp. | reverse complement strand
TATATTGGAAGAAGCCGAAGCAAAATTATGTGAGCTTATTGACGAAGGAGTGTTAATATGAACATCGTAACCGTATGTGGTATGGGATTTGGTACAAGCTTAATTCTAAAAATGGCTGTTGATGACATTTTAGCTAAAAATGGAATTAATGCTAATGTAGAAGCATGCGATCTCGGTTCTATAAAAGGTAAAGTAGCAGATTTAGTTATTTCGACATCCGAATTAAAGTCTGAGTTAGAGGGATTAAATTTCAATGTTGTCTTTGTAAAAAATGCCATCGACAAAAAAGATATTGAAGATAAGTTGTTAGAAGCAATAAAAAATTTCAAATAGAGGAATAGAGGAGGATAAATATGCAATTTATAGTTAGCTTATTTAATCAACCTTCAATAATGGCAGGCTTAATGGCGTTAATAGGATTAATTGCATTAAAAAAGCCTATACAGCAAATAATCAGTGGTACATTAAAAACAATTATAGGGTTCATCATTTTACAGGTTGGAGCAACTGCGATTGCAAATACGCTTGGAGTATTAGGACCAATATTCCAAGAAGCATTTCATATGCAAGGTGTAATACCAACAAATGAGGCAGTAATCGGTTTAGCACAAAAAATGTTTGGTTCAGAGATGGCTTTAATGATGTTATTTGGATTCATTGTAAATCTTATTATAGCAAGGTTTACACCTCTTAAATATGTTTTTTTAACAGGCCATCATATATTATTTATGTCGGGACTTTTAGCAGCAGTGCTAAGTACAGCTGGATTTAAAGGAGTTGAATTAATCGTAGTTGGTTCTTTAATATTAGGATCAACAATGGTTTTAACTCCAGCACTAGTGCAGCCTTATTACAGAAAAGTTACGGGTAATGATAGTGTTGCGATGGGACACTATAATGCGTTAACTTATGTAATTTCCGCATATATAGGAAAGATAACTGGAAATAAGGAACATTCCACTGAAGACATAAAAGTACCACAGGGATTAAGCTTTTTTAGAGATAATACTTTATCAACAGCTATTGTAATGGCAATCATTTTTCTTATAACAATGTATTCAGCTAATAAAAGCGTTGTATTAAAAGCGTCAGGTGGTAGTGATGTTTTTATATTTGCAATAACTCAGGCATTGACTTTTACAGCGGGTTTTGTAGTAGTTTTGCAGGGCGTTAGAATGATGCTTGCTGAAATTGTTCCTGCGTTTAAAGGTATTGCTGAAAAGATAGTTCCTGATGCTATACCTGCACTTGATTGTCCTGTAATTTTTCCTTTTGCTCCGAATGCAGTAATTATTGGGTTTTTATCATCATTAGTTGGTGGCATAATAATGTTCCTCATATTGCCCCATACTGGATTGGCAGTTATTATACCTGGCTTGATTCCTTTGTTCTTTGTCGGTGCAGCAGCAGGAGTATTAACTAATGCAACAGGTGGCCTAAGAGGAACAATTATAGGCGGTATTATAAATGGTGCAATTTTAACATTATTGCCGGCATTGTTATTGCCTGTAATGGGCCAGCTTGGCTTTGCAAATTCTACTTTTGGTGATGCGGACTTTGTATTTACGGGAATCGTTGTAGGATATCTGGCCAAGTTATTTACAAAAACAGGAATATATGCACTCGTTGCTATACTAATTCTAATTTTTATTATAGTTTCAATAGTTATGAAGCCTAAAAAACTAGAAGTTAATAAATAAATTACTAAATATTGACCAAGGGCAATCCCCCTTGGTCAATAAAATATTATGCACTTATATTAAATGAGGTGAGAACTTATTATGAATAAATATGAATTAATGAAAATAGCAAGGGAAATAAGGATAAACGTAATTAATATGATTGCGGAAGCATCTCATGGCCATCCTGGCGGTTCGCTTTCGTGTACTGATATACTTACTGTATTGTATTTCGATAAAATGAACATTAGACCAGATAACCCAAAATGGGAAGACAGGGACAGGTTTGTATTGTCAAAAGGGCATGCAGCACCTGCTTTATATGCTACCCTAGCTAAAAGAGGTTATTTTTCGGAAAAAGCTTTATTATCTTTAGACAAGTTTGGCTCAATACTGCAGGAGCATCCTGACATGAAATCAACGCCAGGTCTTGATATGACTACAGGCTCACTCGGTCAGGGCTTATCTGCAGCATGTGGCATGGCTTTAGCGGGCAAATTGGACAAAAAAGATTACAGAGTATACGTAATACTCGGCGACGGTGAAGTACAGGAAGGCCAGATATGGGAAGCAGCGATGACTGCAGCACATTACAAACTTGACAACTTAACTGCAATACTGGACTTCAATGGTCTTCAGATAGACGGGCGCAATGAAGAAGTAAAAAGCATTCAACCGATAGATGAAAAATTCAAAGCCTTCGGATGGCATGTCATAAAAATAGACGGGCACGACTTTGACCAGATAAAAAGAGCCATAGAAGAAGCAGAATCTACAAAAGGAAAGCCTACAATTATTATCGCAAAAACAATCAAAGGAAAAGGTGTATCATTTATGGAAAACCAGGTAGGCTGGCACGGAACTGCACCAAATGAAGAACAAAGGCAAAAAGCGGTTGAAGAACTTGAAAGGAGTGAAGCATAATGAGTGCAGCGACAAGGGAAGCGTACGGTAAAGCACTGGTGGAATTAGGAGAGAAAAACAAAAACGTAGTAGTACTGGATGCAGACCTATCAAAATCCACAAAGACAGCAGAATTTCAAAAAGCATATCCAGATAGATTCTTCAACATAGGTATATCAGAGCAGGACATGATGGGAACGGCGGCAGGGCTTGCCACATGCGGCAAAATACCATTTGCGAGCTCATTTGCGATATTTGCAACAGGGAGGGCATATGAACAGATCAGAAACTCAATAGGATACCCCAAGCTAAACGTAAAAATAGCAGCGACACATGCCGGAATAACAGTAGGGGAGGACGGTGCAACACACCAGTCTATAGAAGATATATCGCTAATGCGCGGGATACCAAATATGGTAGTAATAAACCCGTCGGATGCCGAAGAGACAAGACAAGCAATACTGGCTGCAGCAGAACACTATGGGCCTGTATATATAAGGCTTGGAAGGATGGCAGTACCAGATATACATGATAAAAACTACAAATTTGAGCTCGGCAAAGGAGAAATAATAAGAGAGGGAAAAGATATAGCGATCATTGCCACGGGCATAATGGTGTCGATAGCCCTTGAAGCGGCGGACAAGCTAAAAGAAGAAGGAATAAATGCAACAGTAGTAAACATGCATACGATAAAACCTATAGACAGAGAACTTATAGTAAAAGTTGCAAAACAAACCGGCAAGGTTGTAACGGCAGAAGAGCACAGCATAATAGGCGGACTGGGTTCGGCGGTTTGCGAGGTGCTTTCGGAAGAATATCCTGTAAGGGTAAAAAGGATAGGTATAAATGATACATTTGGTCAGTCGGGAACGCCTAAGGAACTTTTGAAATATTATAATTTAACATTTCAGAATATTGTTGATGTAGTTAAATCGTTTGATTAATTTTATTGGAGGTATGTAATTTGAATAATTTACTTATAAATGCGAGGAAAAATAAATATGCGATTGGAGGTTTTAATTTTAATTTTTATGATGATGCATTAGGGATAATTTCAGCAGCATACGAATTAAAGTCACCTATTATTTTGATGGCTAGTGAAGGGTGTGTCAAATTTTTAGGAATTAATTATATTGTTAATTTTGTAAATCAGCTAAAAGATGAATATGATATTCCTATTATTTTACATCTTGATCATGGAAAAGATATTGAAATAATAAAAAATTGTATAGATAGTAAATTCGACTCAATTATGTATGACGGATCATTGCTAAACTTTGAAGAAAATATTAAAAACACAAAATTTATTGCCGATTTATGTCATGACAAAGGAATAACCATCGAAGGAGAATTGGGTAGGATATCAGGTGCAGAAGAAAATATAGAAAACAGCGAAGATGTATTTACAGATCCGGATAGCGTAGCGGAATTTATAGAGAGAAGCGATGTGGATTCCTTAGCAGTTGCTATTGGAAACGCTCATGGATTATACAAAGGTAAACCCAGGTTAGATTTTGAGAGATTATCTAAGATTAATAATATATCAAAAGTGCCATTGGTATTGCATGGTGGTACGGGCATACCGTACGAAGATATACAAAAAGCTATACAATTAGGTATAAGTAAAGTAAATGTCGGGACTGAAATAAAAATATCATATATTAAATCTATTAAAAAATATCTTGAAGCAATCAACGATAATGATATTAGACATTTAGTTTCTATGGTTCAGAATGATATTAAAGAACTGGTAAAGCAATATCTTGATATATTTGGTACCGCCAATAAATATAGTCAATTACAATCAAGGTGAATCTTATGAAGATAGGTATAATAACAAGTGGCGGAGACTGTCCCGGCATGAACGCTTTTATATTGGAATTATCGAAATTATGTAGTAAAAACAATTATGATTTGATTGGATATATAGGAGGCTATAAGGGTATAGAAGAAAACAACTTTATTAAACTTAATTTTGATAATATAAGTGGTATGGCTTTGGGCAAAAAAGGTGGTAGCCTATTATTAACAGGTAGATATGAAGATTTAAAAATCGGTGAGAAATTAATTAAATTCAAACAGAGAATAGATGAAATCGGAATTGACTGGTTGGTTGTATTAGGTGGGGATGGATCTTTAAAAGCTGCTAAAAAACTATCTGATTTAGGGTTAAAATTAGTTGGTGTTCCGGCAACAATAGATAACAATATAATTGGTACAGAGTATACGATGGGCTTTGATACAGCTATTAATAAAACATTGCAAATTATAAATGATATTGAAGATACTGCTACTGCGATGCCTGGGAAAGTATATATAATAGAGACATTAGGAGGAGATTGTGGTAATATAGCTAAAGCGGCATTAGATGAGGGAGCAGCAGATATAGCATTAATACCCGAAAATCCTATAAGCGATGATGAGCTTATTAAATTAATAAAAGATAAATTTGACAGAGGCAATAAATATTTAATAATAACTATTTGCGAAGGACTTAATAAAACAATGCATTATAGTGAATTTTTAAAAAAGGTTTTAAACAAAAAAGTGCATATATCAATTATAGGCCATCAACAGCGAGGTGGCAGCCCGACTGCATATGATAGATATGTTGCAAGACAATTTGCGAAGCAAACATTTGATCTAATAAAGAAAGATATTTCAGGTAAAATGGTTTGCTATATTTCGGGCAAATTTAAAAATTGCGATTTATAGTAGTTATAATAATATAAGCTTGAATGTAAAATATTATTATGGGTTATGGACTTGTGTCTACTTATTTGACAGAAGTCCATAACTTTATAACAATTTAATTAAACTCATTATACAAAACATATGAGGTATCTTTATCAATACTTATCCGTGACAACACCTAATGATGATGCTTTTATGAAAGGTAAACCTCTAAGAGATTTTAAGGTTTCTGCAGTACCTGTGACAACGACGCCTTGTATCTTTAAATTTTCCTTTTTTATTTTTCCATTTTTGTCTTTTAGATTATCGTAAATTCTTTTAACTTCCGATTTGATGCCATTTACCTTATGATTATCTGTTTTAAGTTTTTCTAATTGATTTATATTGTTTTCGATTGTTCCTATAAAAAGTTCTTCTGGATTCTTTATTTTGTCGCCATTGCTGTCATAGACCTTTATGCCGTATGCGGCTTTTTCAGAACATACATCTGCTGGATTATCTACATCAATTGTTTTTCCATCGGGAAACTTTTGCTTATCTTTATGGGGTTTATGTGCTTCTTTTTCTTTGCTATTTAGGTCGTCAACCCAGTACCACGTTAAAGTAACGTTTTTTGGCATCATTTTATTTACTTCGTCGATGCTGTACGCTTTATCAAAAGATAATGCCATCTCTATATATTTGTCATTTCCTATGTCCTCCAGTAGATTTAGATCATTTTTGTACATTTTGTATTTTACGTAGGGGTAGAAGAAAATCATTTCCCTTTGTCCAAGTTCGTTGTACGTGGGTTTGTTTAAATTATCTTCATCAAAACTTTCTCCCCATACTATAGCTGGTGAATTGATAGCCTGTACATCGACAGTGTTGAAAAGCCCGTAACTATATTCCTGCTGACCTGTATAAACCACCTTACCTTCTATTATCTTGTAAGTTGAATAAACTGTTTTGCCTCCCAAAATTCCTTCATATCTGATTGTTTTTCCCATGTACATGTCAGGAGCAGATATAACGTTAAATAGCGACAAGGCCTCATCTATATCAGAACTTTCCGACTGTGTTACTTTGTTTCCTATAAAGATAGTGCTTATTGAAACAATCCCTATGACTATCAAACTTATAAATATAGTTCTTAAAATAGAGCGCCATTTTGCTTTTTTAACCGCTTTATCAAATTTATCTTTCTTAGCGCTTTCAAAAATTTCATCAAGTTCCTTCTCATCATTATTTATATTTTTTTCATCTGCCATAATTTGATACCTCCCATAATTCTTTAAATTTAGTCCTTGCACGGTAAAGATATGTCTTTACTTTGTTCTCATCCAGATTTAATATATCGCCTATTTCTTTATAAGATAATCCTAAAAAATATTTGAAAATTAAGAGGGTTCTGTAGCTTTCTTTTAATAAACCAAGGACTTTATGAACGTTTGATTTCAATTCTTCATTAAGCACATGTTCTTCTATCATTCCATCTGAATAGAGGCTATTAAGAATTTTATCATCAATGCCGACTTCCTCCTTCTTTTTCTTATTGTACAGATTATAATATCTGTACAATGATACTTTAAACAGCCATGGGTAGATGTTATCAACGTTTATGGAATCAACATACTCAATAGCTTTGCATATTGTTTCTTGTACGATATCTTCTGCATCTTCATAAGATGCGCCGATTTTTATAAGGTATTTGTAAATTATGGCCATCTTATTTATTAAGAAGTCTTCAAACCTCTCATCTTTCATGACTGACCTCCCCAGTATAATATCAGATGTATTCTATATAACGGCGCCGTTTTTGTTCTTTCATTAATATAACAAACTAGACAAACAAATGTATACAAACTTTTAAAATTTATTTTATCAAGTAAATTATAAATGATAATTCAATCGTGTTTATTTCGCCTAAATTTTTTATAGATAATGATTTTAAATTGCCAGAAATTTCGCATCTAAAAATTTTTAGAGCCATAAATCAACTGATTTATATAGTTTAACGAATTGTAACTAGAAATATGTTCTTTTCCGTTTTTTG
>JASBVU010000091.1 GCA_029960905.1 Thermoanaerobacterium sp. | reverse complement strand
TGGAGTCACAGAACTCATGAAAGCAGGTTTTGAAACTTTGGTAGAAGCTGGTTATCAACCTGAAATAGCCTATTTTGAGTGTATACATGAGATGAAGCTTATAGTTGATTTGATCTATGAAGGTGGTTTTGCCAACATGAGGTATTCTATTTCTGATACAGCAGAGTACGGTGATTATTTGACAGGCAAGAGGATAATAACGGAAGATACTAGAAACGAAATGAAAGAAGTTTTGAAGGAAATACAAACTGGGGAGTTTGCAAAGAAATGGCTTTTAGAAAATGCCGTAGGAAGACCGCAGTTTAATGCCATAAGAGAAAGAGAAGCAAATCAAAAGCTTGAGAAGGTAGGAAAAGAGCTCCGTGGAATGATGTCATGGCTTAAAAAGAAGTAAAGAGGGGGCTTGTGTATGGGGGATAGAAAAGTCATTGTTTTTGATACGACATTGAGAGATGGTGAGCAGACACCAGGCGTCAATTTTGACAAGGAAAGCAAGTACAAAATAGCAAATAAGCTTGTTTCGCTTGGGGTAGATGTCATAGAAGCCGGTTTTCCTGCTGCATCAAACGGTGATTTTGAAGCCGTGAAATATGTAGCGGAAAATTTAGATGGTGTCACTGTTGCAGGATTGTCAAGATGTGTGAAAAGCGATATAGACAAGACTTATGAAGCACTAAAAAATGCAAAGAAGTCAAGACTACATCTTTTTATTGCTACGTCAGATATTCATTTAAAATACAAGTTAAAAATATCCAGAGATGAAGCGCTGAAAATGGCCGTTGAGAGTGTGAGATATGCTTTAGGCAAGTTTGACGAAATTCAATTTTCTGCTGAAGACGCATCAAGGACTGATTGGGACTTTTTAGTCAAAGTATTTAACGAAGTCATTGATGCTGGAGCTAAGATAATAAATATACCAGATACGGTAGGATATGCCGTTCCAAAAGAATTTGGCAATTTAGTAGAGTACGTCAAAGATAATATTCATGATAAAGAAAATGTAACAATAAGCGTTCACTGCCACAACGACCTTGGAATGGCTGTTGTAAACTCCCTTTCAGCATTGGAAAGTGGTGCAGATCAAGTTGAAGTGACTGTGTGCGGAATAGGCGAAAGAGCTGGAAACGCTGCTTTAGAGGAAGTGATCATGGCGTTAAATACCAGAAAAGATTATTTTAATGTAATCCATAGCATAAACACAAAGGAAATTTACAGCACATGTAAGATAGTAAGTGAGATGGCAGGGATAGAACTTCAGCCAAACAAAGCCATTGTTGGATTTAACGCCTTTAGGCACACTGCTGGAATCCACCAGCACGGTGTTATAAACAATAAAGCGACGTACGAGATAATGAAGCCAGAAGATATAGGTATAACAACTGATCATATATCTATGGGCAAATTATCTGGAAGAAATGCGTTTGAATTGAAGTTAAAAAACATGGGATTTAATCTTTCACGAGATGAAGTAAATATTGCTTTTAAGAGATTTAAGGATGTAGCTGACAATAAAAAAGTTGTAGACGATGAAGATATAAGAGAAATCGTAGAAGATGTCATTTTAAACAGTAAAAGTTTTAAGGAGGGAGAGCTTTGGGGTTAACACTTACACAAAAAATTTTAGCTTACAAAGCCGGATATGAAGTTAAACCTGGAGATCTTATAGAGATAGACGTTGACATGGTTTTAGGGAATGATGTTACGTCTCCTGTTGCCATAAAAGAGTTTTTAAAGATAGGTGTAAAAGAAGTATTCGATAAAGAGAAAATTGCATTAGTACCCGACCATTTTGTTCCAAATAAAGACATAAAATCTGCAGAACAAGTAAATATAGTAAGAAAATTTGCCAGAGAATACGGTATTGTAAACTTCTTTGAAGTAGGGCAGATGGGGATAGAACATGCGCTTTTGCCTGAAAAAGGTTTAGTCTTGCCGGGAGATGTGGTAATAGGTGCAGATTCACATACCTGCACGTATGGCGCAATAACATGCTTTTCTACCGGTATAGGAAGCACTGATATGGCTTGTGCCATGGCTACAGGCAAGGCTTGGTTTAAAGTTCCTGAAGCCATAAAGTTTAATCTAAAGGGAAAATTAGGTAAATGGGTAAGCGGTAAAGACGTCATATTGTACATCATCGGCATGATAGGTGTAGATGGCGCACTTTACAAATCAATGGAATTTACCGGCGATATTTCTTCTTTGTCGATTGACGATAGGTTTACAATTGCAAATATGGCTATAGAAGCAGGGGCTAAAAATGGTATTTTCGATTATGACGAAATTACCGAAGCATATGTTTTGGGGAGAGCAAAGAGAAATTATAAAGTGTTTAAAGCTGATGATGATGCAGAATATGTAAAGACGTACGACATAGACTTATCAATGATAAAGCCACAAGTGGCATTTCCGCACTTGCCTGAAAACACAAAGTCGATAGATGATGTAGGAAGTGTCAAGATAGATCAAGTTGTGATAGGCTCTTGTACAAATGGCCGTCTACAAGATATGGAAGTAACGTATGAAATTTTAAAAGGCAAGAAGGTTCATCCAGACGTAAGGTTGATAATTTTCCCAGCTACACAAGATATATATTTGGAATGTGTGAGAAGAGGCTATATAGAAGAGTTCATAAAGGCAGGTGCTGCAGTATCTACGCCTACATGTGGTCCTTGCTTAGGTGGTCACATGGGCATTCTTGCAAAAGGTGAAAGGGCAATATCTACTACAAATAGAAATTTTGTTGGCAGGATGGGCCATACAGAAAGCGAAGTGTACTTGGCAAGTCCTGCGGTAGCAGCAGCATCAGCGATAAAAGGATATATAGCAAGTCCTGAGGAGGTGGCGTAATTGGAAGGAAAGGCAATAAAGTATGGTGATAATGTAGATACAGATGTCATAATACCTGCAAGGTTTTTAAATACATCTGATCCAAAAGAACTTGCTTCACATTGCATGGAAGATTTAGATAAAAACTTTAAAGATAAAGTTAAACCGGGAGATATAATGGTTGCAGGGGACAATTTTGGCTGCGGTTCATCAAGAGAACATGCTCCTATAGCCATCAAGGAGTCTGGCATATCGTGTGTCATCGCAAAGTCATTTGCCAGGATTTTTTACAGAAATGCCATAAATATAGGATTGCCTATATTAGAATGTCCTGAAGCGGCATCTTCAATAGAAGACGGTGATATTGTTTCAGTTGATTTTGAGACAGGTGTCATAAAAGACATAACCAAAGGTATTGAATTTAAATCGCAGCCGTTTCCCGAGTTTATAAAGAAGATAATCGAATGTGGCGGCCTCGTAAACTACGTAAAGGAAAAGGTGGTATAGATGTACAAAATAGCTGTTTTACCTGGAGATGGAATAGGAAAAGAAGTAATGGAGGAAGCCCTTAAAGTATTAAGTGCTGTTTCAGAAAAATACAGTATTGACTTTGAAGTAAAGAAGTATTTGTTTGGCGGCTGTGCTATTGATGAGTTTGGAACGCCGTATCCTAAAGAAACTGAAGAAGCGTGTCTTAGAAGCGATGCAGTCTTATTAGGGGCTGTAGGTGGTCCTAAGTGGGACGATTTGGATGGTGATAAAAGGCCTGAGGCAGGTCTTTTGGCGTTGAGAAAAAGCCTTGATGTGTACGCAAATTTAAGGCCTGCCATTCTATTTAATTCTTTAAAAAGTGCATCTCCTTTAAAAGATGAGATTTTAAAGGATGGCTTAGATGTACTAGTAGTAAGGGAATTGACAGGTGGCATATATTTCGGCGATAGAGGAACGGAAAAGATTGATTATGGGTATAGAGCCTATGATACAGAATCATATACAACGATGGAAATAGAGAGAATTGCCCGTATAGCGTTTAAAGCTGCAAGAAACAGAAAGAAAAAGGTCACATCGGTTGATAAGGCAAATATTTTGGATTCATCGAGGCTTTGGAGGAAAGTCGTCAATGAGGTGAAAAAAGAGTACCCTGATGTAGAATTGAATCATCAGTATGTTGACAATTGCTCTATGCAGCTTATAAAAGATCCGTCTCAGTTTGACGTGATACTTACATCAAATATGTTCGGCGATATATTGTCTGATGAAGCATCACAGCTTACTGGATCAATAGGAATGTTGCCATCAGCCAGTTTGAGAGGTGACAAAGTGGGGCTTTACGAGCCTGTACACGGTTCGGCTCCTGATATTGCAGGTACAAAAAAAGCTAATCCTTTGGCTACAATACTATCTGTTGCAATGATGTTGGAATATTCGTTTGATATGGTTGATGCTGCAAATGACATAAGAAAGGCAGTAAATGACCTATTGGAAGATGGTTACAGGACTCCTGATTTAGGGAAAGGCACTATTTTAAACACAGAAGAGATGGGTGACATGGTTGTAAAGTATTTAAAGAGGTGATTTTATGATAAGCGATAGCGTGAAAAAAGGAGTGGAAAAAGCGCCCCACAGATCACTTTTGTATGCTTTAGGGCTTACTGATGAAGAGATAAATAAGCCTTTGATAGGCATTGCTAATTCAAAAAACGACATAATTCCAGGGCACATAAATCTTGACAAGATTGCAGAGGCAGTAAAAGCTGGTGTAAGGCTTGCTGGTGGCACTCCTTTAGAATTTTCCACAATAGGTGTCTGTGATGGAATAGCCATGAATCACAAGGGTATGAAGTATTCCCTTGCTTCAAGGGAATTAATAGCTGACAGCGTTGAGACGATGGCAATGGCACATGGACTTGACGGGCTTGTGCTGATACCAAACTGCGACAAGATAGTTCCAGGTATGCTTATGGCTGCTGCAAGGCTAAACATACCAGCAATTGTAATAAGCGGAGGCCCGATGTTAGCTGGAAGCTACGAAGGAGAAGCATGTGATTTAAGCTCGCTATTTGAGGCAGTAGGTGCTTTGAAGGTAGGTAAGATAACTGAAGATGAGTTAAAGGCGATGGAGATGTCTGCTTGTCCAACTTGTGGGTCATGCTCAGGCATGTTTACAGCAAATACGATGAATTGCCTTACAGAAGGACTTGGTTTGGGACTTCCTGGCAATGGCACAATACCTGCCGTTTACTCAGAAAGGATAAGGCTTGCAAAAAAAGCAGGGATGAAGATAGTAGAGCTTGTAGAAAAGGACATTAAGGCAAGGGATATTTTGACAGAAGATGCTTTTGTAAATGCTTTTTGCTTAGACATGGCTTTAGGAGGCTCTACAAATACAGTTCTTCACTTAAAGGCTATTGCACATGAGGCTTTAGTTGATATACCTCTTGAAAAGATAAATGAAATCAATCAAAAAGTCCCTAATCTATGCAAATTAAGCCCTGCAGGAAAGTATCATATAGAAGATCTTTACCACGCAGGCGGTATACAGGCCGTTTTAAAAGAACTGTCAAAGTTAGGAGTCTTAAATACAGATTGCATGACAGTCACATGCAAAACAATCGGCGAAAATTTCAAAGATGCACGGATAAAGAATTACGACGTGATACGCACAGTAGAAAATCCCTACAGTAATACAGGCGGGTTGGCGATTTTGTACGGAAATATAGCGAAAGATGGTTCTGTAGTAAAAGCGTCTGCAGTAGCTAAAGAGATGCTTCGCCATTCTGGGCCTGCAAGAGTCTTTGATTCAGAAGATGAAGCGATAAAAGCGATTTACGATGGCAAGATACAAAAAGGCGATGTTGTTGTAATAAGGTATGAAGGTCCAAAAGGTGGGCCTGGCATGAGAGAGATGTTAAGCCCTACATCAGCACTTGCCGGTATGGGTCTTGACAAGGATGTGGCGCTTATTACAGATGGAAGATTTTCTGGCGCTACAAGAGGAGCTTGCATAGGACATGTGTCGCCTGAAGCCATGGAAGGCGGAGAAATTGCTTTAATAAAAGATGGGGACATTATTGAAATAGATATACCGGGAAGAAAGCTTAATTTAAAGATAAGCGATGAAGAAATGGATAAGAGAAGGAAAAACTTCAGAAAGCCTGAGCCTCACATTAAGACAGGTTACATGGCAAGATACGCCAGATTAGTCACGTCTGCAAATACTGGTGCGATTTTAAAAGACGATTGACAAAGCTTAAATTCCATGAAAGGAGGCGCATATCGTGCTTATAAAAGGTTCGCAGGTTGTCATAGAAGTATTAAAAGAGCAAGGAGTAGAAGTCGTTTTTGGCATCCCTGGCGGTGCCGTCATACCTCTTTATGATGCTTTATATGATTCTGACCTACGGCATATCCTTGCAACACATGAACAGATGGCTGCACACATGGCGGATGGATACGCAAGAGTGACTGGAAAAGTTGGCGTGTGTTTTGCTACATCAGGACCTGGTGCCACTAATTTAGTTACAGGCATTGCAAATGCATACATGGATTCTGTGCCAATAGTTGCTATAACAGGGCAAGTTGCTACAAGCCTTATAGGAAAAGATTCTTTTCAAGAAGTCGATATTGCTGGAATTACGATGCCTGTGACAAAGCACAATTTTATTGTGAAATCACCTGATAAACTAGCTGACACATTAAGAGAAGCCTTTTTTATAGCTAAAGATGGCAGACCTGGACCTGTTCTTGTAGACATACCAAAGGATATTCAGACTGCAGATATAAACTTTGTTAAACGAAAGGATTTTTATGTTGAAGTAAAGAAGCACCAAATCTTAGAGGCTGATTTAATAAAAGCAGCCGAATTAATCTCATCAAGCAAAAGGCCGGTTATTTTTGCCGGCGGTGGAGTAATATGGAGTGAGGCATCAAAGAATTTGTACGATTTTGCCAAAAAGCACATGATACCTGTAGCTACTTCACTAATGGGCCTTGGATGCTTTCCAGAAAATGATGAATTGTCATTAGGGCTTATTGGAATGCATGGAAGCAGATATGCCAATACAGCCGTTTATAAATCAGACTTGGTGATTGCAGTAGGGTCAAGGTTTAGCGACAGAGTTGCCGGTAAAGCAGGGGGTCTGGCGCCAAATGCAAAAGTCATTCACATCGATATTGATCCTGCGGAAATCGGCAAAAATATTGATGTTGATGTGCCATTAGTAGGAGATATCAAAGAAGTCCTGTCTCTTTTAAATACAATGATAAAAGAAAAAGATAATAGGGAATGGATTCATGAACTTATATCAATAAAAGAGAAAACGTCGTTTAAATATAAAGATGATGGGAAATTAAAACCTCAGTGGATAGTAGAAAAGGTTCAAGAGCTTGGAGGAGACAATCTTGTAGTAGCGACAGAAGTAGGGCAAAACCAGATGTGGGCGGCTCAATACTATAAATTCAAAGAACCAAGGACATTTGTCACATCCGGTGGACTTGGAACTATGGGCTTTGGACTTCCTGCATCAATAGGTGCACAGGTAGGGCGAAATGACAAAAGAGTAGTAAA
>JASBVU010000090.1 GCA_029960905.1 Thermoanaerobacterium sp. | reverse complement strand
TCCAGCAAGACGTCTTTGTAATTTATGTATTTCATAGCATTCTTAATCTGACTTTCCGTTGGAACATGTGCATGGTCAGTGCCGATACCCCATAAATTTACCAAAGGAGCAATAGTTATATCAAAATAGCCACCACTTATTTTGCCGTACTTCAATGCTGTCTTTATTACGTAAAATGTCTCCGGGTTTACTTTAACGTATTTTACACCAGCATTGTCGTTTATCTTTTGTATGTCGCTGCCGCTTTTTTGGCTGCTCATAAGGTTGTCGATTTCTTTCAATTTGTTCATGGACTCGTCAACTGCTTTTTTTGCATTTCTGCCGTATGCTGTAACTTGCATTACAGTATCCATCATAAAATCAGTACGTGTATACTGTTGATTGCTGTCGCCACATCCCGCAATAGATACAGATATAAGCACTACCATAAAAATTGCTACAAATTTTTTTATAAAATGCTTCATTATCTAAACAATCCTCTCAATTAAGTTAAATTCGCCTCTTTTATTATAAAATTTTTTTCTAAACTCTTCAAGCAAAATGACAATTGCATCATTTCAAGCTCTACAAACTTGTAAGATTCACTTTTTACGTATATAATTTTATTGTAAGGGGGAAACTAGCGGAATGATAAAATTCATGATAAAAATTTACATACTTTACTTAGTCTTAGTAGCACTGCTTCCTACTATGCTGGGCCGTATTTTCCACTACAATGTCATCTATACAAGCAGAAAAAAGAAAGTACCATGGATAGCGATTACTTTTGATGACGGTCCAGATCCCGAATACACGCCTACACTTTTGTCCCTTTTGGATAAATACAATGTTAAAGCGTGCTTTTTTTTGTTGGCAGACAAAGTTGAAAAGTATCCAGATTTAGCTAGAGAAATCGTAAATAGAGGTCATGAAATAGGCATACACGGTTATAAGCATCACATAAACTGGTTTTTGGGACCTATTGCTACGTACAAGGAATTATTGAGATCAGTTGAAATTATCTCTCAGATTACTGGAAAGTATCCTTCATATTATAGACCGCCATGGGGATTATTTACAACCTTTATCTATCGGTATTCAAAAAAATTAGGCATTAAAATAATTTTATGGAGCTACATGAGTTGGGATTGGAAAGTAAAAGACCCAAGTTTGATAGTAAATCGCATATTGAACAAAGTAAAAGGCGGAAACATTTTGATATTTCACGATAGCAGCGACAACATAGGGTCAGACAAAGAAGCTCCTGAGACAATGCTTATAGCTCTTGATAAGATAATAAGCGGAATAAAAGAAAAAAACTTAGAAATTGTCGACATAAATAAATTTATCTTTTCGTAAACGAGGTAATCATTATGAAAAAAATTTTTATGTACATTTGGTCTTTATGGGAATTTGTATTTGCTAAATTAAATAATATCCACACAGTAGGCGGAGACGATTCTGAAATAAGAATCGCAATAAAAAAATACAGAGGCAAAAAGATCGTGCTAAAAGATGGCACAGTCCTAAATAAAGGCGATAAATTTGCCGAGCTTCATTTAAACAATAAAGTCCTTACAGAGATAACGTCCAGCAGCAATTCGCCTATCGCTGTTGGCATCATAGCGCTAAAAAGGTTTAAAAAATCTTTAAAAGCGTTAAAAAATTATATCAATGAAAATCATGAGTTTGATGATGTAAATGTATTTATGGGATATACCCTTTTTAATCAAGGCGTCGAAATGCTGGGCTTTGAAGTAATGGATATGAAATCGCCTTTAGAAAGATTCATAATCACCCATTATGAAAGCTTTCTTTTGGGCATATTTCATCCTGAAGGGTTTAAGCGGCTTCGCAACAATAAGTTTACGGCAAAGATGGTTTTGATTACGAAAAGACGATAAACAGCCGTTACTAATTTAACGTTTTTTGAATTTTTTCCAAAATCACTTTTTCGCTCTCTCTATTTTTTAATCCATCTATCAATGTTTTGTTGAACATGATATTTTTGTCATGCCAATTTTGAGGTATATTATCAGTGTACTTTACTGCCATGTCAATTTTTTTCATATATTCATCATCTATAGAAATATCCTTCTTAACTGGTATAAACCCTATCTTTTCTACGCTTTCTTGAGAATCCGCAATAAATTTCACAAATTTAAACGCCATATCCAATTTCTTTTTATCAATTTGCTTTGTGATGCCATAACCGTAAATTTTCGGAGATATTGTAATAGGTACATCGCTGTCTCCTTCTGGATACAGCGCAATATCAAACTGAAAAAGTTTATTCTTGTTTTCAAGGTATTTAAGGTATTGAACTTTATAACTTTCGTCAATCAAGACAGCGCTTTCTTTATGAACCGTAAAGCTATCCCACACTTTGCTGTAATCATCGCCAAAAGCTACAGGATCTATCGTACCTTTTGAATGTAATTCCATTAGTTTTTTAAGACCAGACTCTGCCTGTGGCCCTTTAAATGAAACTATTCCTTTATCATCGAATATATTTGCACCATCTGCCATCAAAAATCCCCAAAGATTATAACTTCTTTCCATATACAAAGTTACTCCATAGAAATTCTTTTTTTCTTTTTTGCCTTCTTGATATGTAAGCCTCATTATATCATCTAAAAATTTTTCATAACTCCACTCTCCATTTTGAGGAACTTCAACTTCTTTTTTGCTGAATAAGTCGCTGTTTACATATAGCACGCTTGTGTACATCCCTAAAGGAATTCCATAAATACTTTTATTATACATAAACCCATTGAGGACATTTTCTTTTAATGAATTCTTATAACTTTTATCCAGATATTTGTCAAGCGGTTCTAATTTATCATTGTAGATAAATGGACTGTCTGAAGTTACAGGGATTATATCAGGTTTACCATCACCAATTATATCATTGACATCATAGTAAAAATTGCTATTTTTAATTGGCTCAAATTCAATTATAACCCCTGGATGCAAATATTCAAAATCTTGTATCTTTTTCTTTATAAAATTAAAGCCTATCGGATCATCGATTGACCAATGTGGAAAATCACAAAATGTAATTATGCCTCTGTAATCTTCATCATCTGTCTTTGTAAAATTTATTTTACCCGTTTCATGCAAATACATGTAGTATGGCCATGTAACTAAAAAAGCAACCATCAATAAAATCAAAAAAAGAGCAAAAGGTTTTTTCATAAGATTCACCTCTTACTCTATCTATATTCATGTTAAACATTCTATATCACTCTTTATTTTTACTAAGTTCACTTATCTCTTTTTCTAATGCATCCATTCTCGCTTTTAAATCTTGTGCTTCTTTTAAGGCAGCATCCCTTTGATTCTGTAGTTCTTCTATTATACTTTTAGCAATCTCGTCGCTATCATTTCTCATTTTTGATAACTGTTCATCCTTATACTTTACAGCATCTTTTGCAATAACATCGATGTTTTGTTTTGCTACATCTGCTAAATTCCTCATCTTTTCAGATACTGTCATTGCACCTGAGACAGCACCAACAGCCACTGGCTTCAAAGCCCTTTTTATATTTGGTCCTATAGATGCAAGTATAAATGCAGCACTAACTCCCAGCAAGAATCCTTTTGTAGTATTCGTACTCATAAAATTGCTTAGCATTTTGAATCTCATCGACACATTGTCTTGCCATGTAAGCTCATTGTTGCGAGTTTTGCCAAAAAAATCATAAGCTCTTTTAAAGCTGTTCTGATGTGCTTTCTCATCAGACAGCACTTTTTTAAAGATGTTTCTCAAATAAGGATTGCGAATCTTGTCCAAATCAGCCATGTACTGTTCAATTGCCAACGTCTCACTGTTTATGCCATCTGATAAAACTTTCATTAGGCTGTCCTTATTTTCCATATACCTTTGCTCCCTCCATAATGTGTAATATAAGCTAACGTTAGTTATATTATCCATTATGGAAAGTTTTATGCAATTTTTATTAACTTTCAGGTTTATTTTCTAATTCTTTGTTTTCCTGGTTGACTTTGCTATCAATATACTTTTCAAATACGCTTCTGTCATATACGTTTATGGCAAGCCCGACTAAGCTAAAGCCTATAACAATAAGTGGAATAAACGCAAATAAAATGCAAAGGCCAAACAATATTAAGCTTAATAGCACCATGCCTATCGTCTGAGGTAACTTTATGATTGAAAATATCAAAGCATTTTTATATATATGCTTTATCTTTAAATCGTACGTAACCATCAAAGGATAAACATACACATTCATTAGAACAAGTATAAATCCGATAAATATGGTAATATAGCTGCCTGCAATTTTTATAAAACCTGTGCTGTATGAAGAATAGATTTTATAATTGTTGACTAAGATAAAGGCTGCTAAAGCGTTTATCAACGTAATGATAAAACTTTGCTTAAAATTTTTAATAAATCCATCTTTGAAATCATTCCATAGCCATACATTCCTATTTAATGCATGATTCCTAAGGACATTATTGAACCCAGCCAAAGCAGGTCCTATCGTCACGATAGGTATGCACGATACAATCAGCAAAAGATTAAGGCTTATAAGCTGCCAAAAATTATTTTTTAAAATATCAAAAAACAGTGAAACACCCTTCTTTGGTATGTCGTCAGCTTTTAAATCAGGTCTATGTGGATCTCCATAGTACATTCTATTAAAAAAATTTCCAAACATCGTTTACCTCTCCTAACTAGTCTATACTTCAATTATAAATGGTATACTGAGATTTTTCAATGATAAAAAAATATTAGATAGCATTATAAAATACTATCTAATATTATATTTGATATGCCCATTAGTGCCGTATTGTAGTCTGGATTTGAAAAGGCAATGCTGCAGGATGAATAATTTGCTTCAAAAGATCTCTTTTTGATAGTCTCCAAAACCACGTCTTCTATAAACTTTCGACCTCTTACTATCCCACCTGATATAAGCACCAGCTCTGGACTAAAGACATTGACTATATTTGCAATGCCTATGCCTAAGTAAATGGCGATTTTGTTTAATTCGGACAAGGCAACTTCGTCGCCTTCTTCCGCGGCTTTGTATACAAACCTGGTTGTTATATTTTCTAAATCCCCGTTGACGTATTCAGACACTATGGAATAAGATCCTTCTTTTATTCTTTTTACCACATTGTTTACCAGCGCTTTCTCAGATGCCAAAGCTTCAAAACATCCATAATTGCCGCAACTGCACTTAGGACCAGCAACGTCAATTGTAGTATGTCCTATCTCGCCAGCCATGTCATTAATTCCTCTGTATATTTTACCATCCAATATTATTGTTGAACCTATTCCATGTCCTACTTTTAAAAACACAACATTACCGACATTTTTAGCAATTCCGTTGTAGAATTCGCCTAAGGCCATGGCTCTCACGTCATTTTCAACAAACGTAGGAATCCCGAATTCTTTTTCTATCATGTCTTTTATAGGTACATTTCTCCATCCTATGTTTGGAGAAAATACAGATATACCTTCACTTGATTTTACAGGGCCTCTAACTACTATGCCGATCCCAGCTATTTCCTTGTTTGAAACATCCTTTAAATGCCTTATTCTGTCAAACAAAAGCTTAAATATGCTTTCCGCATCCTCATTTTTTATGCTGTCAACTTTTGATTCTTTTATGGTAAGCTCAGCATCCAAAAGATACTCTTCCATTATATCTGTACCAATTATGATCACTATTATGTCGAAAGCCTCATTATTTATCTTCAATATAACAGGCGGCCTACCACCACTGGATTCCCCTAACTTGTCCTCTTTCACAAGTCCGTCCTCTAAAAGCTTGTTTATAATATTTGTAACTGTAGGCGGCGTCAAATTAGTTATTTTAGCTATTTCAGACCTTGATACATATTTGTTATGACGTATCACATTTAATATAAGGCTTTCATTCATGCCTTTCAATAATTTATAGCTTACTGGTATCAAATCAGCCAAGTTTACCACCTCTATTTGTCGCCAAATCCATTAGGATTTGATTTATGCCATCTCCACGCAGACTCTATAATCTCTTCCAAAGCATTGTGCTTAGGATTCCATCCCAGCTCACTCATAATCTTATCTGACGATGCTACCAATTTTGCAGGATCTCCAGGGCGCCTTGCAACAACTCTTGCTGGTATCGAATGCCCAGTAACCTTTCTTGCAGTTTCAACAACCTCATTTACTGTAAATCCTTCTCCATTTCCAAGATTGTATATTGCACTGCTACTATCCTTTCTTAATTTGTTTAATGCTAAAATATGTGCATCGGCAAGGTCTGTAACGTGTATATAGTCTCTTACACAAGTACCGTCCTTTGTATCGTAGTCATCGCCATAGATTTCTATGAACTCTCTCTTTCCCAATGGAACTTGCAAAATAAGCGGTATAAGATGGGTTTCTGGATTATGATCCTCTCCTATGATTCCGCTTTCATCAGCACCAGCCACATTGAAATACCTTAACACAACATGCTTTATTCCATAAGCATTGTCGCACCACTTAAGCATTTTCTCTACAGCTAATTTGGTTTCACCATAAGGGTTTGTAGGAAATGTTTTGTCGTCCTCTTTTATCGGAACTCTTTCAGGCTCTCCATACGTCGCAGCCGTTGATGAAAACACTATCTTTTTAACGCCGTATTTAACCATTTTCTTTAATAGGCACATGGTTCCATACACGTTGTTTTCATAATACTCTAGAGGTTTACCAACGCTTTCGCCTACCAGAGAAAATGCCGCAAAGTCAATGACAGCTTCTATATCATTCTGTTCAAAAACCTTGTCCATGAATTCGCTATCTCTTATATCGCCGACGTAAAGCTTTCCTCCCATCACCGCTTTTTTATGCCCTGTTATGAGATTGTCAACTACTATTACATCTTCTCCTCTTTTAAAGAGTTCATAAGCGGTATGGCTGCCGATGTATCCGGCACCACCGCACACCAAAATTGACATGGCAATATATCTCCTTTCTATTTTATTTCTTTTGCTCCATCTCCTACACCGGTTACGTACATAGATGGTTCATATCCTATTCTTTCCCTGTACCCATTAGTCACTTGTTTAATAAAATCTTCTACAAATTCTTCCTTTACAATGCTTACAGTACAGCCACCAAATCCTGCGCCTGTCATTCTGGAACCTAAAACATAATCTAGCTTAAGCGCTTCATCAACTAAAGTATCCAATTCTTTGCCTGTAACTTCATAGTCATCCCTTAACGAATTGTGAGATTCCACCATAAGCTGTCCAAATCTTTTAATGTCATTGTTTTTCAATGCATTTACAGCTTCTAGCACTCTTTTATCTTCTGTCACAACGTGTCTTGCTCTTTTTAATAATACATCGTCTGGTATCAAGTATTTGTATTTATCAAATTCCTTCAGTGTAACCTGTCCCAGATTGTCAACATCTAATTCTTTTTTAAGATAGCTTAAAGCAGCCTCGCACTGA
>JASBVU010000089.1 GCA_029960905.1 Thermoanaerobacterium sp. | reverse complement strand
TCCATTTTTACAGGTGTCGGTGAAAGAACTCGTGAAGGTAACGATTTGTGGCACGAAATGAAGGAATCTGGCGTCATAGACAAGACAGCATTTGTCTTTGGACAGATGAATGAGCCGCCAGGAGCCAGAATGAGAGTTGCTCTTACAGGCCTTACTATGGCGGAATACTTTAGGGATGAAAAGCATCAGGATGTGCTTTTGTTTATCGATAATATTTTCAGGTTTGTTCAAGCAGGTTCAGAAGTATCTGCACTTCTTGGCAGAATGCCGTCAGCCGTCGGTTATCAGCCGACACTTGCAACAGAGTTAGGAGCGCTTCAAGAAAGGATAACTTCTACAAGAAGCGGATCAATAACATCTGTACAGGCTGTTTATGTACCTGCAGACGATTTGACAGACCCTGCACCTGCAACTACCTTTACCCATCTGGATGCAACTACGGTTTTGTCAAGAAGTATCGTTGAGATGGGTATATATCCAGCAGTAGATCCGCTGGATTCCACGTCAAGAATATTGGAACCAAATATAGTTGGTGAAGAACATTACACTGTTGCAAGGCGCGTTCAGGAAATACTTCAAAAATACAAAGAGCTTCAAGATATAATAGCAATACTCGGAATGGATGAATTGTCAGATGAAGACAAGCTTACAGTGTACAGAGCAAGGAAGATACAGAGATTTTTATCACAGCCTTTCTTCGTTGCTGAAACATTTACAGGCATACCCGGCAAATATGTGCCATTAAAGGAGACAATAGAAGGATTTAAGAAGATCGTCAACGGTGAAATGGACGACATACCTGAAGCAGCATTTTTCATGGTAGGAAGCATCGACGAAGTGTACAAAAAGGCTGAAGAAATGAAGTGAGGTGCATAACATGGGTAGCAAGTATCACCTCGAAGTATTGACTCCATATCGCAAATTCTACGATGGCGATGTGGAGGAGATCATTGTTACTACAAGTGGCGGTGAAGTAGGAGTTCAAAAAGGTCACATTCCTATGACTGTCGCATTGGGAATTGGCACGCTTAAGATAAAAAATGACAACGAATGGAAAGAGGCCAGCATTTCAAATGGATTTATGGAAGTAAAGCATGACAATGTTGTAATATTGACAAATGCTGCGGAATGGCCTGAAGAGATAGACATAAAAAGGGCTGAAGCAGCTAAAGAGAGAGCTGAAGAAAGGCTAAGGCAAAAGAAAAGCCAGAAAGAGTATCTTCTCGCTAAAGCAGCATTAAGGCGTGCTTTAGTGAGAATGACGATTGCAAAAAAATACAAAAATATATAAAAATTACCTCCACCATTGTGTATAAAAACATCCTATTTAGACCAAAATCTAAATAGGAGAAAATAGTGGAGGTGTTTTTATATGAAAAAATTAATAGCTTTTGTATTTGCATTCATAATTTTGACAGGAATATTTAATGTTTATGCCGCGGAAAATTCAACTGTTATTTCAAAAGATGAAGCCATATCTATAGTGAAAGAAAAATTGGGAGATATAAAATACGATAGTGAGAATATTCAATACAGAGAATTTACAAATAAAGACTCTGTATGGATCTTAAGCTATACAAAGAACGATGTTTTTGAGAACACCACTGTAACTGTAGATGCTAAAACAGGTGAAATAATAAGGTACAATTTTATCAGCGATTTTAAAGGCAGCAAAAGTTTAAAGCGAAGCGATGCAAAAAAGATAGCAGAGGAATTTTTAGATAAAGTGCAACCTAATAATCTAGGCAAGTACAAGTATGATGCAAATTACAAAAATGACAGCTACAATGAATACGGCTTTAAATGGAGAAGAGAAGAAAATGGTGTTGTGTTCTTATACGACACAATAAATATTTCTGTAGATAAAAAAACAGGTTTGGTTACTCATTACACATACGATTGGACAGATGGAGATTTGCCTACGCTAAAAAATGTGATTGATATAAATGAGGCTACTAAGCTCTTTAAAGAATATTTGAAGCCTAGGTTGGTGTATACGGTAATTTACAATAGAAATAAAGGCGATGTAAAACTTGTATATGTTTCACCATCGCCTCAATACATGATAAATGCGTATACAGGGGACATAATAGACATGAATGGAAACGCAGTAAAGTTAAGCACTCCAAATGATGTGGAGATTAAAATGTATATAGAGCCCACAATCAAAAAAACACCTGTAGACAAGGATGAGGCATTTAAAATAGCAGCAAAATATGCAGGAAGCGATTATGAATTAAAAGATACAGCGTACATCGAAAAATACGGGGGGCTTAATTTAAAAGTATGGACATTCTCATGGAATAAACTAAATGGAATAGGATATTTACACGTTGCTGTAAATGCAGATACCGGAAATGTAGTGGATATTTTAAAAAGCAGTAAAAGCGATTTTAATGTATCAATTTCCCGGGAAACAGCTCTTAATAAAGCGGAATCATTTGTAAGGGAAAATTTCAAAGAAATATTGCCGTATATTGATTTTGAATTTAACAATGCTAATCAGATAAACGGAAATATCTATGGGTACTACTTTGTCTTTCCATTAAAACATTACAACATACCTTTTATAAACAATGGCATAACTGTGGATGTTGATGGAGATGGAAACATATCTTCATATACTTATAAAAACTACGATATACCTTATCCAAAGCCTGTCAACATTATGAACCAAGACGACATTACAATTAAATACTTGAAAGTATGCAATTTTTCATTGAAATACTATAAAACTACAAAAGGCATAATACCGGTTTACACGGTGGACGATCCTGTTGAATCAAGTTTAATAGATGCAAAATCAGGTGAAATAATAAAACCATATTAAAAGGGCTTTTTAAGCCCTTAAATTATCTTTAGACGGCATTTCAGATAAAATCATGCTTATTATCATGAGAAAGCCTCCCATGATGGATCGCAATGTCATAATTTCTCCAGATACTAAATAAGCAGTTATGGCTGAAAAAACTGGTTCCAAAGAGAATATGATGGCAGCATGTGTGGCTGATGTATTTGCCTGCATCGTATTTTGAACTGCCAATGCAAATGCCGTTGCAAAGATGCCTGTCAGTATTAGGGCAAAC
Organism: Thermoanaerobacterium sp.; assembly: GCA_029960905.1. Taxonomy (GTDB): domain Bacteria; phylum Bacillota; class Thermoanaerobacteria; order Thermoanaerobacterales; family Thermoanaerobacteraceae; genus Thermoanaerobacterium. The sequence goes on along the minus strand of JASBVU010000089.1, from coordinate 4,355 downwards.
CATACTGCCTTGTCAGTGGGTATTGTAGGTTTCTCATATATAAATGAAAGAATTCCGCTTAATAGTGTTACGACAAATATTTGAATGATTGCAAATGATACTGTATCAACAGATGGTGCATATTTTGCTATCAAGACTACCTGAAATGCAAAAGATACGGCACAAAGTAGAGTAAGAAAGTCCCCAAAGTTAATTTTCAAATCAATATTGGCCGTCATGAGAAATAACCCGCCAAGTGCTAATAATACGCTTAACCATGATGTCTTTGACAATTTAGCTTTTAAGAAAAATGCTTCCAATATAGGCACAAGCACCACATTAAATCCAGTAATAAAGCCAGACTTTGAAGCAGTCGTGTATTTTAAGCCAAGTGTCTGAAATGCATAGCCTAAAAAAAGCATCATGCCTACGATGATAGAGACTGCAAATGTATTTTTATCAATATGAATCAGTCTCTTACCGAACATTATGACAAGCACTATAAGTGCGATGAGAAATCTTAAAAACAAAAAATTGTAAACCGGCAATATGCTTGTGGCATTTTTTACTACGACGAATGTAGAACCCCAGATGACAGTTACTAAAACCAGCATTATATCGCTTTTTAATTTTTTAGACAATATTTTAGCCTCCCTTATGAATCATGGTCTGAAACGCTGCGCAATTGGCATACGCCTTCCTACACCAAATGCTTTTGTGGTGACTTTGAGACCTGGCGCTGCCTGCTTTCTCTTGTATTCAGCGCTATTCACCTTCCTTATCACATCTTTTACCAATGCTTCATCATAACCTTTTGATACTATCTCACTTACAGATTTTTCTTCTTCTATGTACAGCTTTAGTATATCATCAAGTATTTCATACGGTGGCAGGGAATCTGTGTCTTTTTGATTTGGCCTAAGTTCGGCGGATGGAGCTTTTTCTATTGTAGATATTGGGATAATGATATTTTCTCTATTTATATATTTTGCAAGCTCATACACCATTGTCTTTGGAACATCAGATATTACAGCAAGTCCACCGCTCATGTCACCATACAGTGTGCAGTATCCTACAGATATTTCTGACTTGTTTCCTGTTGTCAAGACCATGTGCCCTTCTCTATTTGATATGAACATGAGATAATTGCCTCTTATTCTGGCTTGCAAATTCTCTTCAGCCAGGTCACCTACAATATCGCCATCTTTATTAAAAATGGATATATAACTTTTAAAGACATCTTCAATAGGTATTACCCTATACTCAATATTAAGATTTTGTGCCAGGTCTCTTGCATCGTCTTTACTGCCTTCTGAGGAATAACGAGACGGCATAGATACTCCCAGTACATTCTCACGTCCTAATGCTTTTACTGCAAGTGCACATGTGACAGCAGAGTCAATTCCGCCGCTTAAGCCTACCACTGCTTTTTTAAAGCCAGTCTTTTTGAAGTAATCTTTAAGACCTAAGATCAGCGCATCGTGAACCCATGATATATCTTCCTTGATATCTTTAAGAGGCGTAAGCTTTTTAAGCTCATCAGTATCGATAAAAGCAAGATCTTCGCGAAAAGCCTTAAGGTTTACCACTCTTTCACCGTTTGAGTTTATCACGAAACTATTTCCGTCAAAAATCAGCTCGTCATTGCCACCTACTTGATTTACGTATATAAGAGGCAGCTTGTATTTCATTGATATTTGCTTTACCATTTTGACTTTTAATTCATGTTTTCCAAGATTGTATGGTGACGCGGAAATATTTATGAAAATATCTGGATTTAGGCTGTACTGTTCTTCTAATACGTCAATGTCGTACCTTGGCCTCTCCCAGAAATCCTTGTCGTTCCAGATGTCTTCACAAATGTTTAAAGCTAAGCGCATCCCCTTAAATTCTAAGCATGTCCTCTTTTTAGCAGGTTCAAAATACCTTTGTTCATCAAACACATCGTAATTTGGCAGAAGGGTTTTATCTGCTCGCCCGACTATTTTACCATTGTAAAGGAGAAGTGCTGAGTTGTGAAGCAAGTAGTCTTTTTCTTCATCTCTTGTAACAGTTCCAACAATGACGCCAATGCCTTCTGTCTCAGGTAAGAGCATATCATTAAGCATTCTATCTGCGGTTTCTAAAAAATCAGGGTTGTATAGCAAGTCCTTTGGAGGATATCCGATCATAGACAATTCAGGAAAGACGATGAGATCCATATTGGCTTTTTTAGCCTCTTTTATATTCATGATTATCTTCTCGCAATTGTTTTTTATATCTCCAACGGTTGGATTTAATTGTGCTAAAGCTATCTTCATATAGTATCACCTCGAAATATTTTCATAAAGATATTTTAGCACATAATAAAAAAAAATACACCAGCATAAGTGGTGCAAGCTAATTGCAAATTACTGCCACTTTATGATTTTCTTTTCAATGTAGACTAATAGTACGTACATCAATGCAGCCAGGATAGACAGTATAAGAACGCTTGTCATTACTATGTCTAACTTGAATACTTGCCCTCCATAGACGATAAGGTATCCCAATCCTGCTTTTGATACCAAAAATTCTCCTGTTATCACACCAACCCAAGACAAACCCATGTTGATTTTTATGGCAGACATGATAGTTGGAATGCTGGCAGGAAGTATGCATTTTGTCAGTATTTGAAATTTGGTGGCTCCAAACGTTTTTAAAAGCTTTATTTTATCTTCATCTACCTGCTTAAAACCTGTTTCAAGGCTTATAATAGTCACAATCAGTGATATGGCCAGGCCCATCGTTATAATAGGTGCTTCACCATTGCCCATCCAGACTATAAATATTGGTCCTAAGGCGATTTTAGGTAGGCTATTCAAGACGATCAAGTATGGCTCTGCAACTTTTGAGGCAAAGTCAGACCACCAAAGCAATACAGCTATCACTATGCCAGAAAATGTTCCAAGAGCAAATCCGATAAGCGTCTCGCTTAATGTGACCCATATATGTGTAAAAAGCGAACCGTCTTTGCTTAAGTTTATGATGGTTTTTATCATGCGAGAAGGTTGGCTGAATAAAAACGGGTCTATAAGTTTTAGCCTTCCTGCTATTTCCCATAAGGCGAAAAATGCGATTAGTAGTGATATTTGAGTGATTTTAATGGCGATTTCCTTTCTTTTTACCTTTTTTAGAAACTCTCTATGTTCTTTTGATATTTTTTGCGTAGCTTCATACATGTACATCAAGCTCCTTCCATATTTCATTGAAGTATTCTTTAAATTCAGGCGCTTTCCTGCATCCTATAGGTGATCTTAAGTCACATGTAAGATGTATCTCATATATGTTTTTTACGACTGCAGGCCTTTTAGACAAGACGACAATCCTGTCACACATTGCAATGGCTTCAGAGATGTCGTGAGTCACTATGACTGCTGTCTTTTTGACATTTTTCAAGATTGTCCACACTTCATCAGATATTGCAAGCCTTGTTTGATAGTCAAGGGCTGAGAAAGCCTCATCAAGAAGCATGATGTCTGGTTTTAAGGCCAATGTCCTTATTAGTGCTGCTCTTTGTCTCATTCCGCCAGATATTTGGTTAGGGTAATGGTATTTAAAATCAGATAAGCCGTATCTTTCTAAAAGGTCTTCTATGTTTTTTATAGAGTTTTCATTGACAGTATTTTGTATCTCAAGGCCTAAAAGTACGTTTTGCATGATGTTTCTCCACTCGAAAAGATGATCTTTTTGAAGCATGTATCCGACCTTCCCATTTACACGCACACTTCCATTTGACGGCTTTAAAAGACCGGCTATTATGGATAAAAGTGTGGATTTGCCGCATCCAGAAGGTCCTATGACACCTACGAATTCACCTTCACATACGTCAAATGATACGTCTTTTATAGCTTCTGTCTCGCCTTTTATTGTATGATAGTTTAGCGATATATTTGAAAGCTCAACCATGACTTTCCTCACCAGATGCACCTCCTGTCATATTTTAAGCATACTTACAGGGGACAATCTTTCGGTTGTCCCCACTCTATTACTTCTTTATGGTTGCGACAGCCTTGTCTGCAAAAGTGTTATCTATTAAAGCATTTGGATCTACTTTTCTATCAATCTCACCTGCGTTTAATAAAACATCTTGAAGAGCGTCAAAATCAGATGCTTTCATCTGTGGTGTAGTGCCCCATGCATCTATGCTTTTATACCTATCAATGACCTTTGCTATGATATCAATATCTGTGTCAGGGAAGAATGACTTAATGTCTTCGGCAACTTGCTTCGATGAATGAGACTGGACGTATAGCATACCTTTGTAAACCGCATTCGTAAAGTGTTGAATGGTGTCAGGATGCTCTTTTATATAACTTTTTCTAGCGTTGAATGTAGTATATGGCACATCGTGTCCG
>JASBVU010000088.1 GCA_029960905.1 Thermoanaerobacterium sp. | reverse complement strand
GCCTTCATAAAGCTGTTCAAAGCATATTCTGGCTGATAAAGTAAGTGGAAAATCCAAAGCATACCTATTACCTATAAATCCTGTTATTATCATGACGCCTTTGTCATGAATGTGACCACTCATTTTGGTTTCCCTCTCGATGTTTACCACACCTTCTTCTCCTGGGTAAGTAGTAACCGTTATTCTGGAGGGTTTTCCAAATTGGTAATCACCTAAATTTATGACAGAAAGCCCATTTACAATCCCGACTTTTTCACCATCTACATCAATCAAAAAAGTTCCATCTTTAAAATATTCTATATACTTTTCCTCTATCATGTTGACACGCTTTATCTTTTCCTTTATCGCCTTTTCCACATTATGAGCCGTGACGACTTTACTTCCTTCTATTTCCGCCCAGATATTTGATTCATATAAAATCTCAACAATATCATTAAACTGTGTAGATAATTTGTTTTGGTCTTCCGATATCCTTGTTGAATACTCAATAACTTTTGCCACTCCTGTCTTGTGAAAAGGCCTTAAATTGTCTTCAATACAATGTTTCTTTATAAAAGAAGCCATTTTTAAGATACTTTCTTCGTTTAAATCCATCACGTCGTTGAAATCAACTTTAACTTTAAAAAGCTTTTTAAAATCATCATCGTAATTATATAAAATATAGTATAAATACGGAGTTCCTATGAGTATTACCTTGACACTTAAGTCAATTGGCTCCGGTTTTAGGGATGATATGGACAAAAGGCCATAAGACGACGCAACATTTTCTATTGCTATTTTATCCGTCTTTAGCGTACGCTTAATCGCATCCCATACGTACGGATATGTCAAGACATCCTTAGCCTGTAAAATAAGATATCCTCCATTTGCCTTATGAAGGGCACCTGCTTTGATCTTCGTAAAATCAGTAATTGCCACTCCAAAATCGCTTTCATATTCTATATTTCCTAATACATTGTTGTAGTTGGGATTGTACTCCACCACAACAGGCGCACCATTTGTATTGCTGTTATCTACAAAAAGATTTACACTGTACTTTTTAAAAACGTCTTTTTTGTTCTTCCGCATGATAAATGGAAATTGATTGTCTTCATCATCATCACTTCTGAAACTGTCGATGTTTTCCAATATATCTCTTTGAAGACTGTCAAGATATCTCATTACGCCGTCATATTCCGCATATTTATTTCTCAAATCATCGATCAAATGTCCAACAGCTATAAGTCCTACGTTGTTGTCAAGCTCGTGAACAGCATCTCTTGCTTCTTTGTCTATATTTTGTATATCCTTCCATATCTGAAGTGCCTTTTCTTCAAAATTTGCTGCTTTCGCTTCTATCTCTTTTCTTTTCTCATCATCTAATAGCTCATATTCTTCATTGCTTATCTGCTTGCCATCTACAACAGGTATGCTGACAATACCAGTCTTTGTCTCTTTTAAGACAAACCCAAAATTCTTTGCCAATTCATTTAGATCTTGAATTAACTGATTTTTTCTGTCTTGAAATTTCTTCACGATTTCATTTTTTTGTAAGTCGTATGCTTTTGAATTAAATGCCTTAGGGACTTCTCTTTGAAGTTGTTCTACAAAATCTCTCATGTCGTTTTTAAATCTCTTGCCATCACCTGGTCTTAAATTTATAGCAATTGGCTGTGACGGTTTATCAAAATTAAACACGTACACCCAATCATCTGGCACCCTTTCTGAAGATGCTACTTTAGAAACACTGCTTATGGCAAAGCTGGATTTTCCAGTACCAGTAAGCCCAGTAATGAATATGTTGTATCCTTTCTGTTTGATTTTTAAACCAAACTCCATGGCATCTTTAGCTCTTTCCTGTCCTATGAGATCTTTCAAAGGCTCTACATCATCCGTCGTTTCAAAGCCAAGCAAATCCGGATTTATATACTTTTTAAGGTTTTCTGCTGTTAATTCCCTCATTCAAAGCCCTCCTTTTATAAATAAGAATTCGACACAAGCGCTTTTTTCCCTTCTTTTACATTACAAATCGCTTGCTTCATTATATGATAGGAGTTATTTATAAATAATTAGCTGAAGGACATCCTTCAGCCTAATATCAATCTATCTTGCCATCTTTTTCATCCATCTGTTTTTCAGCGTATTTAATCATCTTTTTGACCATGTTGCCACCGATTTTCCCAACTTCTCTGGTAGTCATGTTTTCATAGCCACGTCTTTCGATATCATCATCAAGATGTAATTCTCTGGAAACTTCTTCCTTTAAACTTTTAAGCTCGTCTTCCGCTTTTTTATACAATTTCTTTTTCTTTGACATAGAAAAAACACCTCCGCTTTTATTTTTCCTCCAGCGAAGGTATATATCCCAAACTTATATATTTGTCAAAACTTATATTTCTTTTATTGCCTCAGTAGGGCAACCATCTATAGAATCGCGACAAACTTGTTCTTCACCTTCAGGCACTTCATCAACTATTGCCTGCGATTTACCTTCGTCATTCCAGTCAAAAACCGCTGGACATGTATCGATGCAAAGACCACAAGCTATGCATAAATCTTGATCTACATATACTTTCATAGTTTTACCTCCTATGCTATTTTATACATCTAATATATCATATTTTTGCAAAAAACAAAATATTTATTTTATTATATAGTAACACGCTTCTAAATCATCTTCCGCTGCATTTACAATCCTGTTTTTTAATTTGTCAATAGTTTCTTCATTTACTTTAGCGCCTTTATCGCCTAAAATCCGCGACACTACCATTTGACTGGCCATTGATTCTTTGTACCTTTCGACAAAATCCATTATCTCACTTATCTCTTTTTCTCTGTTCATAAAAAGCACCTCCTAGATTTAGTTTCTTAAAAAAAACTTTTATTATACAAAAAAAGACCTAAACGGTCTTAAATGTACAAAAGTGATTCTTTCAAAAAGTTATTTAACAATGTCTTGTCATTTGTGCTTAACTCTTTTATATACTTGTGGAAGATATTAACCTTCTCAAAAACTTTCCTGCTTTCACTGGTCAAATAATAATCGATGTAGAATCCAATTACGATTCCCACAAACAAAATCACAGGAGCTTCAGTGCCATTAATGTTTATGGAATTTTTTATATTTTCAATTATTGCTGCATCAAGTGTCTTAATCTGTAAAAGCAGTGTTGTTAAGGCATAAGCACAAAACTTAAGAGGTTTTAGCGCAGCTTTTTTTTCATTCATAAAATCATCCACTGATATTGAATCATCATTTTTTTTGATCACATTTAATAAGACTTCTTTTACGCTGTTCCACTCATGTATGCTGCTTTTATTTACCACATCATAAGCATTTTCATTAGGTATGTAAACCAATATAGATCTACCCATAGATTTATCTTCACCAAGAAAATACTGCCGCTTCACATATCCCAGTTCTTCTAACTCTGTAAGCATATCGTAGGCAGTCCATTTGCTTATGCCCATAAAATTTGCAACGTCAGCATAGTGTACAGGAGCTTTTTCTTTGTCATAAAGCTTTATAAGTGTTTCCAAAAAGTCTACCTTTCTCTTTGTTAAAGGCACACAAACACCCCATTTCTCTCTCATTATAATAGGGTATTTTGCATGCACAGTCAAGCTTCTTTTTTGAAAGATGTCTTTGAATTCCAGATATCATCCGCTACTTCTCCCCATCTTTCTGCAACTTTCTCTAAATCGCTGTACAAGTTTTCAATATGTGAGGCATCGCTGTTTTCTGTGTGCCTTGCCTTGGATTCTCTCACTATATTTAAAAGCTCTTCTGGGTTGTCTATAAGTGGACATGGCCTCAAATGATTTTGATTAAATGGCATCCGCTTTCTATACGCTTTCATTATTGGTGACATAAGCGCTTCTTTCAAGCTTACATCATTTATGTTGACATTGGCGTAATGGATGAAAGCACATGGCTCAACATCGCCTGCTGCATTTATGTGGAGATATCTCTTACCTCCTGCTATGCATCCTCCGCTGAATTCACCGTCATTCCAAAAGTCGATAGCAAACAGCTCTTTCGTAGCTCTTATATAGTTTATCCTTTCATAAGCGTATTTTCTTTGTTCAGGCGATACCATAAATTTTACATCTGGATCTTTTCCTACTGGAATGTACGTGAAGTACCAAGCAAAATAAGCACCCTTGTCTATCATCATGTCTACAAACTCATCGCTAAATATTTCTTCAATATTGGTTTTGGTGTATGTAGCAGAGTAACCGAATAATACTCCATTTTCTCTCATAAGATCCATGGCCTTCATCACTTTATCAAAAGTGCCTTGACCTCTTATTTCGTCATTTTTGTCTTTTAAGCCGTTAATGCTTATTGCAAATGTTATGTTTCCTACCCTTTTGACTTCCTTTACCATGTCTTCATCTATAAGCGTGCCGTTTGTAAAGAGATGAAATACTTGGTTTCTGTGATTTTCAGCAAGCTTTATTATGTCTTTCATCCTGACAGTTGGCTCACCGCCAGACAGAACTATAAAATAAACTCCAAGTTCTTCTGCCTCTTTGCATACTCTATCCATAGTCTCAAATGATAGATTGTGAGGGTTGTACTTTCCTGCCCAACAGCCTACACAATTTAGATTGCAAGCTTCAGTAGGATCCATCAGTATCGCCCACGGAACATTGGCATCTAGCTTTTGTTCCCATTCTTGCTGCTTCGGGATGCCTTTAAGGCTGGCGTTTACAAGGAAGTTTATCATAAGTGTCTTCAAGATGTTCTTGTCAATATTTTTTATTCCTTTGACTGTGAACTTGTACCAGTTGCTGTCCTTGTCGTCTAAAAACGACTTTACGCTTTCTATTTGCTCTCTGTGATTCGGCAGTACAGCTATCTTTAACATTAGATTGGCCATTACTTGAAGATTTTTTTCGGGATCTTTGTCGATGTAATTGATAATGGCTCCAACAACCGGATCGATAATGTTCATAATATCTCCTCCTTATACCAATAAATTTAAAAATACCAAAAAGACCAAAATTCTTCTTAAAAAAATATTAGCACTAATAATATATTAATTCAATACCTTTTTAGAACTTTTTACACATCTAAACAGCTTCCTCCAATAAATTCTTTCATCAACGAATTAGGAGGTATGGCAGATTCATCTTCTAAATTTACAAAGTAACTTAATATCTCTAAAAGCTCCTGTGCAATTGAAAAAGCCCTGCTATCTTTATTTATTTCTTTTAAAAGTGGCTCAGCGTATTTCTTTATAACAGGCAGTTCATAAGGAAGCGAAGAATTAAACATGATATCCGCATCTTCTTGGTACGGGAAAATATAGTTTTCCTCGCCTTTCCTTACGGAAGGCCACATGAGTATAGTCTCTTCGGCATCACTGTAGCGAAATTGATTGTCTCTCACAATCCTTCTTAAAAGTCGCGTCTCTGTAGTAGATATTCTGTTATGTTCATCAAGATTTAACTGTGTCAAAGCGCTTATGTATATTCTGTACTTGCTGTCTTTTGGTATATCCTTTGTAAGTTTTTCGTTTAAACCATGTATGCCTTCCACAAGGATTATGTGATTTTTGTCAAGTTTAACCTTTCTTCCGCTTTTTTCCCTTTCTCCTTTTTTAAAATTGAAAATCGGAAGCTCTACTTCTTCACCTTGCATAAGTTTTATTATATGATCGTTAAAAAGCTCTAAATCCAAAGCGTCAATCGTTTCAAAATTGTAGTTGCCAAATTCGTCTTTTGGCGTCAATTCTCTTGGCAAAAAATAATTGTCAAGGGATATTGGAAGCGGTTTTAATCCATTTACTCTAAGCTGAACACTTAATCTGTGAACAAATGACGTCTTACCAGATGAAGAAGGACCTGCAATAAGGACCAACTTTATCATTTTATTCTGATATATGTGATCTGCTATAGTGGCAATCTTCTTTTCATGAAGCGCTTCCGATATCAAGACAAGCTCCCTTCCATTACCACTTTTAATCATATCATTTAAAGACGCTACATATCCTATATTAAGTATATTTGCCCATTCCTCAGCTTCTTTAAATACAGATGCCAATTTAGGGACATCTTCAAATACTGGAAGCACATCTGGTCTTTTTGGCTCAGGAAATAAAAGTATCACTCCTGGAAAGTATAGTATAAGATCAAACAGCTTTAAATATCCTGTAGATGGAACACAAGGACTGTAGAAAAAATCTACAACATCTTCACAAAAGTAAACAGGAATTTTTTCTTTATCGCTGTATTTAAAAAGACTTACTTTTTCTTCTAAACCTTCTTTCGAAAATAGATTTATAGCACTTTCCTTATCTAAATACTTTTTTATTATTGGACAATCTGCATCGATTATCTCTCTCATCCTATGCTTTATATCATGCACAATTTTATTGTTTACAGTAGAACCATGAATTTCACAGTACAAACCTTTACCTAAAGAGTGCTCAATGGTAACCTTTGAAGTCGGCAAGATGTCTTTAACCGCTTTAATCAAAACAAATGTAAGACTTCTTCTGTATACCATCATCCCTTCTTCTGTTGACATATCGACAAATTGTATCTCACAGTCCCTGTCTACCTTTGTAGACAAATCAACCATGAGATTATCCACTTTTGCCGCAACTATCCTAGACTTATGGTTGCCCTTAAAATGCTCTGATATTTCTTCAAGCGTCACATGATCTGGAAAAGTACAGACAGTACCTTCTATATTTAGATTCATAAAATCACCTCATCCTAAATTATATTACAAATGAAGACCTTTTTAAATCTGTGTATAAAAAAAAACCGGCAATTGCCAGTTTTTTTACATCCAATCTATCCCGCGAAGCCGTTCGGCTATGTTTTCAAGCCCGCTTTTAAAGTGGGTATCCTGTCAATTATTTCTGAAGTCCCTTAAAAATGTGGGCTTTTCATACGTAATTGAACCCAAATTCCCGTTGTCATGGTGTTGGTTGAAAACAAATTCACCGTAACTAAACTCCTCAGGATCATCTTGTTGATTACAGTATATACCTAAATGCTTTTCATTGCAATAGTAGATTGCTGGAAAATACCAAAAATCACTTCTTAATGTTAAACACGCCAAGTGCAGCGTCAAGTCCAACTCTCTTGCTTTCAGGTACTGTCTGGAAAAATATTTCCACACCATAATTTTTTTCAAGTTCTAAAAGTGATTCCGTCTCTTCTTTGTTAAGGCTTACAGTCGGTATTATGAATTTTCTGTCGGCGCTTTTTGCTATGCCGCCAATATTCAGCTTCTTTATAGGCAAGCCTTTTTCAATTGTGTCTTTGACTGTTTTTATGTTTTTAAACAATAATATAACTTTAAATCCGTCGTAATGATCCTTTTCCCACAATTTTATTGAATCATCGACGGTCAATATTTTTAATGTAATATTAGCAGTAGATGCGGACATAATGTAAATATTCTTCATGAATTCGTCCTTAGCTAACGGGTCATCGATGACAAATATCGAGTTGCAATTGTACCCTTT
>JASBVU010000087.1 GCA_029960905.1 Thermoanaerobacterium sp. | reverse complement strand
CACCAAAGCCAAATATGGTTACTAATGACGCAAAACTCAATTCATCAAAGCCTGATTTCAAGACAGGTCCGATTAAGACAGCACCTATTAAGCCAACGGCAGGTGATGGCCACAAGAAAAGAGATAAGATCATCATTACTGTGCCGACGATCCAGAAAGTTTTGCTTGGAGAGTTTAGAAATCTCAATAATGGTTTTGTTATAACAATATCTGCGCCAATGTCATCAAGTGCACGTGACATGGCAATAATCAAGGATATGATAAGTATTACCTGCCAAAGTTCTTTTCCAGAGACAAAGACAGAAGAATACAAAATTTCTATAGATCTCAATACATTTTTAGTTTGTGACAATGCTACAGCAAAGATACCTACAATACAAGGGAAAATTATGTCTTTTCGAAAAACCATAAATAAAAATATTACAAATATCGAGATTAAGTAAACAACATGTGTTGTAGTTATGTTTACCACTGTAACACCTCATTTTTTACGTTTTATTTACTCGTTTCAATTACATATTTTGTGTTGAGTTTGGTAAAATTATTAAAAATATGATAAAATATTCGATAAGGAGGTAGTTAAAATGAAACCAATGGAGCTCAAAGACGGTGTAACAAAACTTGGTGCAGTACATTTTGAAAGAAGATTGTTTGACTCTCTTATTCCACTTCCTGATGGGACAAGCTATAACGCTTATCTCATAGAAGGTAGTGAAAAGATAGCTTTGATAGACACGGTTGATCCTATGAAAATAGAAGTGCTTATGGATCAACTAAAAGATGTCCCAAGGATAGACTATATTGTATCAAATCATTCTGAACAGGATCATTCTGGAGGAATTCCTTTTGTTTTAGAAAAGTATCCTGATGCAAAAGTCATATGCACTCCAAAGGCAAAGGCTTTTTTGATGGATCTTCTGCATATTGCTGAAGACAAGATAATGACAGTAGAAGACAACGAAAAAGTATCCCTTGGAGGAAAGACTCTTAGATTTATTCATGCACCATGGGTGCACTGGCCCGAAACCATGTTTACATATCTTGAAGAAGACAATATCCTGTTTACATGTGATTTCTTAGGTTCGCATTTAGCTACATCAAAGCTTTTTGCGGAAGATGAATGCCATGTTTATAACTCTGCAAAGCGATATTATGCAGAAATAATGATGCCGTTTAGGAATTTCATAGAGAAGAATCTTGATAAGATCAAAAGCTTAAAAATAGATTACATAGCACCTTCTCACGGACCGGTTTACAATAAGCCTCAATTCATATTTGATGCCTACAACAGTTGGGTATACGATGATCCGAAGAATATAGTCGTTATACCGTATGTCACAATGCACGGCTCTGTAAAAGCAATGGTAGACTATTTGACTGCTGTGCTTTCACAAAAAGGCGTCGTTGTAAAACCATTTGATTTGACAGTTACAGATCTGGGTGAACTTGCCATGTCATTAGTTGATGCTGCCACAATAGTCGTAGGTACACCGACGGTTCTGACTGGGGCACACCCGCAGGTGATTTATGCCACATATCTTGCAAATGCATTAAAGCCAAAAACTAAATTTTTGTCAATTGTTGGGTCATACAGTTGGGGCGGAAAAACTATTGACCAATTATCCAGCATGATTACAAACTTGAAAGTCGAAGTAATACCACCAGTATTCATAAAAGGTCTACCAAAAGAATCAGATTATAAGCTTTTAGATGAATTAGCTGATAATATAGTTAAAAAGCATAAAGAAGCAAACATTAAATAAGAGCGTTACTGCTCTTATTTAATGTTCAGATAATCTTTGAAAAGAGGTTATATGATGCACTATAAGGATATACAAGACTTTATGGAAGCTTTAGAGGAAAAAGGTCTTTTAAAAAGGATTAAAACTGAAGTCGATTCCAATTTGGAGATCACAGAGATTGTAGATAGAGTAGTTAAAAGCAATGGACCTGCACTTTTGTTTGAAAATGTTAAAAATTCATCATATCCTGTCCTTATAAATATATTTGGCAGTTATGAGAGGCTTAATATGGCATTGGGAATTTCAAATACAGACGACATAGCCAATTTAATATATGATATAATCGATATGTCAAAGTACATAGGACTTGTAAATAAAATCAAATCAATACCAAAGCTATCAAGACTTCTTAAGGTATTTCCGAGAAAGGTGAAGGAGGCTCCATGTCAAGAAGTTGTTGAAGAACCTGATCTTGATAAACTACCTATTTTGAAATGTTGGCCAAAAGATGGAGGCCGTTTTATAACGTTGCCACTTGTCATAACAAAGGATCCTGAGACTAACATGCAGAATATGGGGATGTACAGGATGCAGGTATTTGACAAAAAAACGACCGGTATGCACTGGCATATACACAAAGATGGGCGAGAGATATATCTTAAATATAAGAAAATGGGAGGGAAAATGCCGGTTTCAGTCGCAATCGGTTCTGATCCGGCGACGATTTATTCAGCTACAGCGCCATTGCCTAAAGAAATTGACGAAATGCTGTTTTCAGGCTTTATAAGAAATAGTCCTGTTGATATTGTTAAATGTAAGACGAACGACTTGTATGTTCCAGCCAATTCGGAATTTGTCCTTGAAGGTTATGTAGATGTAAATGAAATGAGGGAGGAAGGACCATTTGGCGATCATACAGGGTATTATTCCTTGAAGGATTTATATCCCGTATTTCATGTAGAGTGCATTACACGCAAGAAAAATCCAGTGTATCCTGCTACTGTTGTTGGAAAACCCCCGATGGAAGATTGCTATCTTGGAAAGGCTACTGAGAGGATTTTTCTGCCATTTATTAAAATGGTTTGTCCAGAAGTAATCGATATAGATTTCCCTCTGGAGGGTGTATTTCATAATTGTTTGATAGTGTCTATAAATAAAGAATACCCGGGGCAGGCAAAAAAAGTGATGAATGCATTATGGGGAATGGGACAGATGATGTACACAAAATTGATAATTGTCGTCGATAAAAATGTAAATCCTCACGATTATTCAACTGTTGCATGGAAAGTTTTTAATAATATTGATGCTGCAAGAGATATAGTTATTACTGAGGGGCCTCTTGATGCCCTCGACCATGCGTCGCCACTGCCCCTTTACGGTCATAAGTTAGGAATTGATGCGACAAAAAAGTGGAAATCAGAAGGGCACAGTCGAGATTGGCCAGATGATATAGAGATGACAGAAGAAATAAAAGAATTGGTTGATAGGAAGTGGAATGAATATGGTATTTAAAAAGATAAAGCAGTACGCAGATCTTGTCATGTTTTCCCATACTCTCTTTTCCATGCCTTTTGCAATGGTTTCAATGTTATGGGCTGCTAATGGTTTGCCGAAGATGAGGGTATTTTTTTGGATAATCATTGCACTTATTGGTGCTAGAACCGGTGCAAATGCGTTAAACAGACTTGTTGATAAGGATATAGATGCTAAAAATCCTAGAACGGCAGGAAGGCATTTGCCGTTGGGGATAGTTAAAAGCTCTGAAGTTCTTTTTATAGTGGTATTTAGCTTTGCTCTGTTAGTGCTGGCAGCCTATGAGCTAAATCCACTGTGTCTTAAGTTATTGCCATTGGCTCTATTTTTATTTATCATATATTCATACACAAAGCGATTTACATGGGCCTGCCATATAATACTAGGAATAGCTTGTGGAGGTGCACCTGTTGGAGCATGGATCGCAGTTACAGGTAAAATAGGTTGGCCTTCATTAGTTTTAGGCGCGGTTGTTACGCTTTGGGTGGCAGGCTTTGATATAATATACGGCACACAAGATTACAACTTTGATAAAAACAACGGTTTGTTTTCTATACCTGTTAAATTCGGCATTAAAAATGCACTTCTCATATCGACATTTTTTCATGTAATAGCATTATTGCTTCTTTTGTATTTATATTTTTATATGAAAATGGGTTGGCTGTATTTGATAGGGCTTATAATAATAGGGTATTTATTGTATAAAGAACATTCTATAGTTAAGCCTGACAATTTAAAGCACGTTACGATAGCGTCGTATGATATTAATCAAATCGTTAGCGTTTTGTTTTTTGTTTTTACAACGTTAGATTCATTTTTGGTGAGGTGATCTTTTGAGAGAGTATATAATTTCAATAACCGGCGCTAGCGGAAGCATCTTAGGTTTGAGATTAATTGAAGAGCTTCTAAAAAGAGACTGCAAGGTGCATTTTTTGATAAGTAAAAACGGATGCAGCGTCATGAAATATGAAACAGGGCTTACTTTTGATGATGTAGTGCAGCACTTTAAAAAAATTAGTGAGAAAATTAACATCTACAATGTAGATGATATGTTTGCACCTATTGCAAGCGGATCATATAAATCAGATGGAATGGTCATAATTCCATGTTCTATGGGCACTCTTTCAAGCATTGCATGTGGTATTTCAAGTAACCTTATACATAGATCAGCAGATGTATGCTTAAAAGAAAAAAGAAAGTTGATAATTGTGCCTCGAGAAACTCCATTTAACCTGATACACTTAAAAAATATGGCTGCATTAAGTGAAATAGGAGCTTATATTCTTCCAGCAGTAATGACTTTTTATAATAAACCTTCATCTGTAGATGATATGGTAAACTTCATAGTTGGAAGAGTCCTTGATGTACTAGGAATAGAAAATGATTTATATAATCGCTGGAATTAAAATGCATTTAATATTTTTAAAGAAAGGAATGGGTATTTATGAAAAAAATAGTTTCTGTTATGCTTTTAATAATCATGATATTTACAATAAGTTCTTGCAGCACTGAAAAAAAGACAAGCAGTGCAAAATTGCAAACTTTAAATATTGGAATACTTCAAGATACAGACTCAATTCCAGTTTTAATAGCGAAAGAACAGGGATATTTTAAAGATGAGAATTTGAATGTCAATATAGAGCAGTTTAAAAGTGCGCAAGAGAGGGATAGTGCACTTCAAAGCGAAAAAATTGACGGTGCAATATCTGATATAATGGCTGCAGCGTTTGCAAATGATGGTGGATTTAATGTCAAGATTACATCATTGACAAATGGTACGTATGATTTGCTTGTTAATAAGGATGAAAGCATTAATAACCTTCAGGATTTAAAAGGTAAAAGTATCGCTATATCTAAAAATACTTTGATAGAGTACGTGACAGACATGATTTTAAAAAAGGCTGGACTGACAGATAAAGATGTTAATAAAGTATCTATACCACAAATGCCTACAAGGTTGGAAATGCTACAAAATGGAAAAGTAGATGCAGCAACACTTCCCAATGCACTTGCGACAGTAGCCATGATGAATGGTTCTAAGATGCTTGACAATTCCAATAATCTTGGCATAAATCCAGGTGTGCTGCTTTTTACAAGTAGTGCCATAGACTCGAAAAAAAGCGAGATAAAAGCCTTTTATATCGCTTATAACAAAGCAGTCGATTATTTAAACAAAGAGCCTAAGTCAGCTTACATAGATAAAGTAATAGAAGATGGAGGATTTCCAAAAGAGATAAAAAATACTTTAAAACTGCCTGTTTATCAAAAGGCGGCATTGCCAGATAAAAAAGACTTTGATGATGTTATAAAGTGGCTTACAGATAAAGGTCTAATTAAAAATAACTACAACTATAGCGATTTGGTTACAGATGAATTTATCAAGTAATTTTTTGATTTAATGAAGAGGAGAAATCACAAATGGTGAAAGTTGAAGGGTTGACAGTGCGGTACAGGACTAATGAAGGCTATTTTACAGCTTTAAAGAATATAAATTTAAATGTTGATGACGGGGACATTTTGGCATTGGTTGGTCCATCAGGCTGTGGAAAGTCAACCCTCTTACATGTTTTGTCAGGCATAATTAATACATATGAGGGCAAAGTTACTATCAATGGAGAAAAAGTTAATACAAAAAAGCATAGAATAGGGTTAGTACTTCAGGATTATGGGTTGCTTCCTTGGAAAAACGTATATGAAAATGCTGTACTAGGACTTAAAGTAAAGTCAAGGTTGACTAGTGATGACAGAGATTATGCTTTATTTATTTTAGACAGATTAGGATTAAAAGAATTTATTAGAAGGTATCCACAAAAATTAAGCGGCGGACAGAGGCAGAGAGTCGCAATAGCAAGAGCGCTTATTTTAAAACCAGATATTTTGCTTATGGATGAGCCATTTTCTGCCCTTGATGAAATAACTAGAGAAGAGATGCAGGAACTTTTCATAGAGATTCAAAAAGAATACAAAGTCTCAACTATCTTTGTTACCCACAGTATAGAAGAAGCTGTTTATATTGGTAAAAAGATAGCTGTAATGTCTAAATCACCAGGAACAATTAAACAAATTATTCATAATGAAACGTATGGGTTGAAGGATAAAAGGCTTTGTAGAGAATTTTACGATTTGACGATAAAAATCAGAAAAGATATTAAAGAGGAATGGTCAACTTGAAATTTGATAGAAAAGCTTTTGAATATTTTTATGCTTTACTTATAATATTTTTGTTATGGTATATGATATCGCAAATAGTTAATATCAATTTAATTCCTTCTCCTATACTAGTCCTAGAAAATTTATCAAAAACATTTAAAAGTAAAATAATGATTCATGTAGAGTACAGCTTATTTAGAATTTTGATGGGTATTTTATTATCTTTAATAATTGGGGTTCCTACTGGCATTGTAATGGGATACTTTAGTAGAATAGACAAATTGTTATCGCCAATTGTATATTTAATTTATCCCATACCTAAAATTGCTTTTCTTCCGATTGTCATGCTTTTATTTGGCCTTGGGGAAATGTCAAAAATTTTTATGATTACAGTTATTGTTGTATTTCAAGTCATTGTTTCACTGAGAGATGCTGTCAAGGGTATTCCTGAAAGCATGTATTACTCTATATATTCTTTAGGTGGCTCATGGTTTCAACTTTTAAGAGAAGTTATAATTCCGGCGTCTTTAATAAACATCTTGACTTCAATAAGAGTGGCTTTGGGAACAGCGATATCTGTGCTGTTTTTTACAGAGACGTTTGGGACAGAGTACGGTATTGGTTACTTTATGATGGACTCGTGGATGAGGGTAAATTACTTAGACATGTATTCAGGGATAATAGTTTTAAGTCTAATGGGGATTGTCCTATTTTCAGTAATCGATTTTTTAGAATTTATTTTTTGCAGATGGTAAAAAATTTATCAAATGATAAACTTTTTAGGGAATATCTTTATTAAAAGATGTATAGAATATCCTGTGAGGTGATTTCATGATTAATTTAAACGGACAAAATACCATAGCTCCAGGCATTATTAGTGCTATGACGACTTATGAAGAAGATTCACTTTTAAAGAAATCACAGGATGAATTAAATGTATACGTCAATGGTGACTTTGTGGGTAAAAAGACGCTTGTTGCAAGTGGTGATGGTGGTGTTAATGCAGTAAAGGAGTATCTATTAAACAAAGGATATTCTGACTTTAAATATACGGTAGACGGCAACAACATAATGATACAGGCTGACAACGGTGTGTGTGA
>JASBVU010000086.1 GCA_029960905.1 Thermoanaerobacterium sp. | reverse complement strand
TGTATTATGGGCTGCATCCTATCAAGAGCAGATGCAAATTTTGCGTCTGGAGTTTTGCGATCTTCAAATTCTTCCCACAAGGCTTTTAGCTCGCCTACCTGATCTTCAGGCAAAATATTAAACAACCTCTCTGCCGCTTTTTTCTCTCTTTCTGCTTTGTCCTCATACCCTTTCTCATCGTATACAAACGTATCACCAGCATCAATTTCTACAATATCGTGTACAAGCACCATTTTAATCACATGGCTTATATCTATCTTTTCGGATGCGTATTCAGAAAGAACTAACGCCATCATTGCAAGATGCCAAGAATGCTCAGCATCATTCTCATGGCGTGTACCATCCATAAGAAGCGTCTGCCTAAATACTTGCTTTAACTTGTCCATCTCTTTCAAAAACTCTATTTGCTTTTTAAGCCTTTCATTTTCCATAAGTAAATACCCCTCTTTTCGCATATATTTTTATTATATACCAAAGAGCTTACTAAAAAAAGCATGCCGTAGCATGCTTTTTTCATCTAACCTTATCTTTTTTTCTCACGTAATTTATGAGTCCACCTTCTATTAGAATTTCTCTATTTCTGTCGGTGACATTCAGATCCACTTCAAATTTATATCCTTTTGTCACATTCTCCACAACAATCTTGTCTTTCGACATGACTTGATTTACAGCGTCTGCAATTTTCAGCACATCGCCTTCATCGATCTTGTCATAATCATCTTCATTGGCAAATGTCAGTGGAAGAATGCCGCTATTTATAAGGTTTGCCTTGTGTATCCTTGCAAATGACTTTGCTATTACTGCTTTCACTCCGAGTTGAAGCGGTGCTAATGCAGCGTGTTCCCTGCTGGAACCTTGACCGTAGTTATTTCCGCCGACTATTATACCACCACCATTTTCTAAAGCTCTCTTGGAAAAATCAGGATCTATCGTCTCAAAGCAATGCTTTGAAAGCTCTGGAATATTTGATCTCAATGGCAAAAGCTTAGCATTAGATGGCATAATATGGTCTGTCGTAATATCGTCTCCCACTTTTATCAAGACTACTTTTTCAATATCTGCAAGAGGAGTGTTAATTGGAAAAGGCTTTATGTTTGGACCTCTTATAACGTCAAATTCATCTGCATTTACCGGCGGCTTTATTATCATATTGTCATTCACCAAAAATTCACTTGGCATTTCTATCTTGATTTCTTCACCTAATTCACGCGGATCTATAAGGTAACCAGCCAATGCTGATGCAGCAGCCACTTCGGGACTTACCAGGTACACTTTTGCAGATTTAGTACCACATCTGCCATAAAAATTCCTGTTAAATGTCCTAAGGGATATGGCATTCGTAGCAGGAGCCTGACCCATGCCTATACACGGACCACAGGCTGTCTCTAAAATCCTTGCACCAGCCGAAATCATGTCTGATAATGCACCATTTTTTGCAAGCATGTTTAAAACTTGCCTCGAGCCAGGCGATATGACCAAGCTTACCCCTTCTGCGATGAGCCCACCTTTCAATATGGCCGCCACCTTCATCATGTCCATGTACGATGAATTTGTGCATGAACCAATTGCAACTTGATCAACTTTTAACTTACCCGCATCTTTTACTTTTATTACGTTGTCTGGGCTATGTGGCAATGCAACCATCGGCTCTAATTCGTCAAGATTGATTTCTATGACGCCATCATACTCAGCATCATCGTCTGGCAACAATGCTTCAAAGTCGTCTTCTCTCTTTTGGGATTTTAAAAATTCATATGTGCGGAAATCAGACGGAAAGATAGATGTAGTCGCTCCTAACTCTGCTCCCATATTCGTTATAGTAGCCCTTTCAGGAACAGAAAGCGTATTTACTCCATCGCCTGTGTACTCAAATATTTTGCCAACTCCGCCTTTTACAGTAAGTCTTCTTAAAAGCTCAAGTATAATGTCTTTCGATGATACCCATGGTTTTAATTTCCCAGTAAGTCTAACATTAATCACTTCTGGCATTACCAGCCTATACGGCTCACCAGCCATAGCCAAAGCTACATCAAGTCCACCAGCACCTATTGCCAGCATACCTATACCACCGCCTGTAGGTGTATGGCTATCAGAACCTAAAAGCGTTTTGCCCGGTTTTCCAAACCTTTCAAGGTGGACTTGATGACATATGCCGTTTCCCGGCCTTGAAAAATATATTCCATGTTTTGCAGCAACTGTTTGGATGTACTTATGATCATCTGCATTTTCAAAACCTTCCTGCAGCATATTATGGTCAACATAAGCAACGGAAAGCTCCGTCTTGACTTTGTCAACTCCTAAAGCCTCCAGCTCCAGATAAGCCATCGTTCCTGTAGAGTCCTGCGTCAGCGTCTGATCTATTTTAATGGCTATTTCATGCCCTTTTACAAGTTCTCCATCCACCAAATGTTTCTTCAAAATTTTTTGCGTTAAATTCACTTGTCATCCCCCTCTGATTAAATTGCCTTAATCTTAGATATGTGCTCTTCATAAAGATATATCAATTCTTTGTCAAAAAGCGGTCTTTTAAGCTGAATAGACAGACTTCTCACATAAGGCAAAAGCTCTTTTGCTTCCTCCTCAGGCAATACTCTTCCGTACTCCTTGAACTTATTTATTAGCGCTGCCGTACCTGAATGCTTGCCTATTACAATCTGTCTTTCAAGACCTACTTCATCTGGGTCGAATATTTCATATGTGTGAGGATCTTTAAGGGCTCCATCAACATGGATTCCCGACTCATGTGCAAACACATTTGTACCAACAATTGCCTTCCACGACGGCAGTTGTCTTCCAGATGCTGTAGACACGTACTCTGAAATCTCTCTAAACCTTTTTGTGTCTATATTAATATCATACTTATATACGTGCTTTAACGCCATCACAACTTCCTCTAATGCTGCATTTCCAGCCCTTTCACCGAGGCCATTTACAGTAACGCCTATAAAGTTTGCACCAGCTTTAAAACCAGCAAGAGCATTTGCCGTCGCCATCCCAAAGTCGTTGTGTGTATGCATCTCTATATCTATATCTATAGCTTCCTTAATCCTTTTTATGATGTCGTATGTCTTAAAAGGATCTAATATGCCTACCGTATCGCAAAATCTCAATCTATCTGCACCTGCTTGTTTTGCACATCTTGCAAACTCTATGAGAAAGTCCATATCTGTCCTTGATGCATCCTCTGCATTTACAGAAACGTAAACGCCGTCTTTTTTGGCAAATTCAACCGCACTTGTCATGTGATCTAAAACCCACTGCCTTGAAGTTCTAAGCTTATGTTCTATGTGTATATCTGAAGTCGAGATTGAAATCGCAACGGCATCAACACCGCACTCCAATGACTCTTTTACATCATTTATAACAGCTCTGTTCCATGCCATTATGCTGGCATTAAGTCCAAGTTTTGCAATTTTTGCAATCGTCTCTTTCTCATCTCCACCCATTGTTGGAATTCCGACTTCCAGTTGATGCACACCAATTTCATCTAACATTTTCGCAATTCTAATCTTCTCACTATTAGCAAAAACAACACCGGCTGTTTGTTCTCCATCTCTCAGTGTTGTGTCGACGAGGTACAATTTACCATCCTCTTTTTTGAATTTCATCGAACTTCCCCCTTCTTAAATCAACGAAACTTATGTATATATTTTATTCATATAAAAAAATAAAGTCAATAGTTTTTGCAATTTTTTATTTGTAAAATTGCAAAAACCAGATTATACTTACTAATCTGGCTTTTGCATGTCATTTATCAATCTTTGTATGTGTATGGCTAAATAGCCTATTTCATCTTCAGGTACTTCCATGCCTAACGAGTTTCCAATGTGCTTAGCAACATTTGCAGCTATTTTATAAGCCTTCTTAAATTTTCGCTTTATTGGCAGAAGAAGCTCATTTGAAATTGGCATACCTCTTTCTATCCTGTCTACTGCAAATTTCAAGTGTGTAATAAGCCTCAGGTAGTCAATAGAATCCGTTTCAATCTTTCTTCCTATCATTTCTTCAATATTTTTGACAAGCTCTGAGACAAGCCTCGTATTTTTCATGGTAACTGACACGCCTGAATTCTCAAATGCCGCATGGAGATGCAGCGCAATGAAGCCTGCCTCATCCTCAGGAAGTCTGATGTTTAACCTGTCATTTATTAAGTCTATAGCCCTAAGTGCTATTTTATAGTCATCCTTATAAAGGGCACTTATCTCTTGATTAAAAGGGTTTTTTATGTCTATTCCGCCTTTTATTCTTTCAATGGCAAATGCTATATGGTCAGGCAGTGCGATGTGTATGTGTTCATTCAATTTTCGACCTTTCACACTTTCAGCGTATGCTATAAGTTCTTCAGATATTCCAATAATCTCGTCTCTTATATTGTTAAGTAATTCGGAAAACTTCACCACATTGGCTTTTTCCTGCAGATAGTAGACCTTCTCAATTTTTTCATTTATCACGTCGCCATGCTTTTTTGAAAATCCTACACCTTTTCCCACAACTATGCATTCTACATTTCTTTCATCACAAGCCATCACGACATTGTTATTTAATACCTTTAAAGCAGTAAACATTACCCTCCCCTCCTAAAGTCTTTATATTTCATTTTAAGCTTATTTTCATTATTTCAGTTTTTCCTCCTTCAACTGTGGCGCCACTCTCTCTTTTCTTTATCTTCTCTACAACCTCCATATTAGTAATAATTACAGGACTTATGATAGGATGATTTTCCTTTATCTTGTCAATGTCAAACATTATCAGTTTGTCACCTGCTTTAACTTTCTGCCCTTCTTCAACAAAACTTTCAAAACCTTCCCCTTTCATCTCAACTGTATCCATTCCAATGTGAATTAAAATTTCAAGCCCGCCAGATGATCTTATGCCTATGGCGTGTTTCGTAGGAAAAAGTTGAATTACCTCACCATCTACAGGCGAATACACTATACCTTCTTTAGGTTCAACAGCAACGCCATCCCCAACCATTTTGCCTGAAAATACTGGGTCTGGAACATCTTCAATATTTATCAATTTTCCGTTAAATGGTGATACTATTGTTTCGCCTACAAATTTCTTTTTAAATATATTGAACATAAAAACCAATCCTTTCAATAATATTGTGCATAAAATAATAATATATAATTTATTGTTAATAGTAAAATATATTTTAAGCGGCCATAAAGGCCGCTAATGATTATTTTTTCTTCATCCTTTTCTGCATCTCTTGTGCTATTAAATCTGCTTTTGTGCCAACGATAACCTGTAGTGCTCCTTTGCCCATCCTTATGACGCCATTA
Organism: Thermoanaerobacterium sp.; assembly: GCA_029960905.1. Taxonomy (GTDB): domain Bacteria; phylum Bacillota; class Thermoanaerobacteria; order Thermoanaerobacterales; family Thermoanaerobacteraceae; genus Thermoanaerobacterium. The sequence continues at coordinate 2,262 of JASBVU010000086.1, read as the reverse complement.
GCACCAGCTTTTTTAAGCTCATCGTCGTTTATCACAGTGTCATCTTTGACGCTTAAGCGCAGCCTTGTGATGCAGGATTCTAAAGATACGATGTTACCAGCCCCTCCTAAAAGCGCCAAATAATTTTGAGCCATCTCACCTATATCAGAACTTGACAATTGCTCTGTGTTTTCATCCGTGTCCTCATCAAGCCTTCCTGGGGTAGGCAAATTTAATTTGACGATGAGGAAGTAGAAAACAACGAAGTAAACTGCAGCGTAAATTATTCCTATCAGCAATAAAAGCAATGGTTTAGATGATATTCCAAAGCTTAGAATGTAGTCTATAAGACCTGCAGAGAATCCAAAGCCCATTCTTATTCCAAGCAAATACGTCATTGCCAGCGACAAACCAGTCAAAATTGCATGTACAACGTACAAAACAGGTGCTAAAAACATAAATGCAAATTCAATTGGCTCTGTTATACCTGTGAGGAAAGCTGTAAGTGCAGCAGAAATCATGATACCAGAGACAGCTTTTCTGTTCTTTGGCTTAGCAGCCATTACCATAGCAAGTGCTGCTGCAGGCAGTGCAAACATCATTATAGGGTAGAAACCTGTCATAAATCTACCGGCAGTTGGGTCTCCTGCGTAAAATCTATTTAAATCGCCAGTGACAACTGCACCAGATGCAGATTTAAACGACCCAAATACAAACCAAACGAGGCTATTAATTACATGATGAAGTCCAACTGGAATAAGCAACCTATTCAGCACACCATAGATAAATACGCCAAATGCGCCTGCGCTTATTATCCACTTTCCTAAAGCATATATGACATTTTGTATCGGAGGCCATACATAACCTGCCGCAAAAGCCAATACCAAAGCTGCTAATGATGTAATTATGGGAACAAATCTCTTACCACCAAAGAAGCCTAAGAAATCGGGCAATTTGACGTCGTGGTACCTATTGTACAAATAACCAGCTATGATACCTATCAAGATACCACCTAAAACGCCCATATTTATGTCTTTATTTATTGTCGTTGCACCCTTCGTCAAAACCAAATATCCGACAGTAGCTGCCAAACCAGCAACTCCATCGCCGCCAGCAAAGCCTATTGCTATGCCTATTGCAAAGATAAGTGGCAAGTTGTCAAATATGGCACCGCCAGCATTTGTGATGAACGGAATGTTGAAAACATCCTTTGCACCAAGCCTTAAAAGCAATGCAGCAGCAGGTAAAACTGCTATTGGAAGCATCAAGGCTTTGCCAAGCTTTTGTAAGTTACCTAATCCTTTCATTTACTATACCTCCTTAAATTTTTTTTGGCATAAAAAAGAGCTGGCAAGGTATCAAAACCTAACCAGCTCATGCCTGCTTTACCAGTAACACGCTGAAATCATCATTTATTCGTTTACAATACAATTATAACCTACACTATTTATCTTGTCAATACCTATTTTTTTATTGAATAAGCCATCCTTCTGTACGTATGTCTTACACCTCTTATGGCAATAGATAAAGCCATTATATTCTCAGGAGTTGCTATGCCAGATGTGAATCCTGCATCACCTATATGCTGTATATCGCTTCCAGCCATCTTGGATTGCAGTGCAATATTCTCAATTACACTTTTTTGCGATCCTTCTTGAGATGTGCCTATAGCGCTAAGCGCTAAAGCCCCTGCATCATGCACAACATCAATCATCTTTTTTGCTGTCGATAAATCAATTCCCGGAACAGTTCCCGGTGCGGGTATAAGTATGCAGTCAGCACCGGCTTTGACAAAGTTTTCAAGTAATTGTGGGTCGTATATATTGCCTGACCCTGCACCGTGCATCTTGCCAGCAATTATCATCATATTATCGCCTAATAAGCTTCGCGCCATTTCGATACCATTTACTATTGTTTCAACACTTACTCCCGTATTTGGATTTCCTGTTATCATCACGTAATCGAAGCCATAAAATTTCACCTTTTCGAGATTTTCTCTGTTCAATTTTCTACCTTCTACATATTGCACATCATCGGGAACAGGTTCTATGTTGACACCAATAAATCTACCTGTTATCTCTTTTAAATTCTTGATGTAATTTGGATCTTTTGAATTCTTTAAGGCTCTTTCTGCAAGCACTGCTATTCCTTCAAAACCTTTAGAAATATTTACATCCAGATCATCAATTCCGAATATAAAGGGACTTCGAAAATCAAAAAAATTTAATGTTATGAGATCTGCACCAAATGCTGCCGCCAGTTCTGGATTTGACACACCATAAA
>JASBVU010000085.1 GCA_029960905.1 Thermoanaerobacterium sp. | reverse complement strand
AGAATACTTGACGGCGATATGCTCGTAATTGCAGATGAGGAAAAGGCTATAGGCTTAGCTGGTGTAATGGGTGGTCAAAACACTGAAATAACAGATGATACAGTAAACATATTGATAGAAAGCGCTAATTTTAAAGGCAGCAATATACGCTATACTTCGAAAAAACTGGGGCTTAGAAGTGAAGCATCGTCAAGGTTTGAAAAGGGACTGGATCCAGAGATTACGGTTTTGGCATGCAATAGAGCGGCACAGCTTATGGCTGAATTAAGCGGTGGAGATATTTTGGAAGGGATTTTGGATGTATACCCAAAACCTGTAACTGAGAAAGTCTTAAGCGTGCGATATGAAAAAATAAATAAGCTCTTAGGGACAAATTTGTCTTGCCAAGAAATGAAAGACATACTTACATTTTTAGATTTTGGCGTCATCTGTGATGACAAAAACTTGATAGTGAAAGTGCCAACATTTAGAAGTGATATTGATGGCGAGGCAGATATTGCAGAAGAAATCGGGAGAATGTACGGCTACAACAACATAGAAGATACCCTCTTAAAAGGAACTCAGATTACAGCAGGTGTTAAGACCAGAGAACAGAAGCTGGAAGACACTGTGAAGGACGTGTTTTTGTCATGCGGATTAAATGAAGTGATAACAACGTCATTTATGGGTATGAAGGACTTAGACAAGATAAATTTACCGAATGACAGCTACTTGAGAAATGCCGTAAAAATAATGAATCCGCTTGGAGAAGATCAGGCTTACATGAGGACAACGCTTTTGCCATTTATGCTAAACGTAGTTTACACAAATTACAGCCGCAAAGTTTCAGAATTTAAAGGATTTGAGATATCGAGAGTCTTTATACCAAAATCGCTGCCTGTAGTAGAGCTACCAACTGAGATAAAAAGCGGTATAATAGCTATGTATGGACAGGAAATCGACTTTTTGTCATTAAAAGGTTTGATTGAAGAGCTTTTAGATGTTCTAAATATTAAAAATGTCAAGTATGTAAGAAGTCAAAATCACGCGTATCACCCAGGAAGATCTGCAGATGTCATTGTAGATGATGAAAAAATATGTGTCTTTGGTGAATTAAGCCCTGATGTTGCAGAAAACTACGATATAAATAAGAGAGTTTATATTGCAGAGATAAATCTTGAACTTTTGTTTAAGTATGCAAACGACGAGAAAATCTACAAGCCGCTTCCAAAATATCCAGCCGTTGAAAGAGACATAGCTGTGCTGGTAGATAAAAACACATTTGTAGCAGATATAGAAAATGTCATAAGAAAAGCTGGCGGAAAGCTTGTAGATGATGTGAAATTGTTTGACGTGTATGAAGGCGAAAATATCCCTGATGATAAAAAAAGTGTAGCATTTTCAATATTGTACAGATCGTACGATAAAACTCTGACAGATGAAGAGGTAAGCAAAGTCCACGATAAAATAGTAAAAAGTCTGAATGAGGAGCTTGGAGCACAGTTAAGATAAAAAAGACCGAAATGGTCTTTTTTTCTTCATAAAGGAGGAAATCGAAAAGATTTGTAGAAATAAATAAAGTAATGCTTGGTTTGAGGGGATGTTCTAATGGAGATAAGGAAGATAACGGTAAACATAAATGGGAATGAATATATATTGAAGACAGATTATCCCGAAGATTATATACTCAAATTGACAGAACATTTAAATGGCGTAATATCAGGGATTTCTGACAGCTACAATAGACTTTCAAATCAGATGGTACTTGTTTTATCGGCTCTTAATATAGCTGACGAGCTTTTTATTTCGAGAGAAGAAAACAGTGCCTTAAAAAAAGAGATTGTATCGCTTAAGTCAAGGTTAAATGCTGATGATGAAAGGATAGAAGAATTAACAGAAGAAGTTGAAAGGCTAAAAGAAGAGTTAAAATCGGCAAGAGAAGAGCTGGAGGAGTACATAAATACATTTGACGATGTTGGTTAAAATCTATTAAAATAAAGAGACTAAGTATATAAATATTTTTATAAGGTGGTTTAATGAAAAAGGTAGAATTATTAGCTCCAGCGGGAAATCTGGAGACGCTAAAATTCGCTTTAAATTACGGAGCGGATGCTGTATACCTTGGCGGCAAGCTTTTTGGTGCCAGAGCTTATGCAGTGAACTTTGAAGAAGATGAATTGAAAGAAGCGGTTGAATATGCCCATCTAAGGGATAAGAAGATTTATGTGACAGTAAACACGATTGTATTTAACAAAGAAATTGACTTGCTTCTTAAATACATCGATTATCTATATGTGTTAAATGTAGACGCAATTATAGTTCAGGACTTTGGTTTAGTCAAATTGCTTAAAGACTTGTATCTTGAGTTAGACATACATGCCAGCACTCAAATGACTTTAAGTAATTTGGAAACCATCAAAGCGGCTAAAGAGATGGGGATAAAAAGGGTCGTGATGCCTCGTGAGCTAACATTAAAAGAAGTTGAAAAGATAAAGGCTGAAACCGGCATTGAAGTTGAAGCATTTATTCATGGAGCCCTTTGTGTCTCTTACTCTGGTCAATGCTTATTTAGCAGCATAATTGGTGGAAGAAGCGGCAATAGAGGCAGATGTGCGGGGCCGTGTCGCTTGAAATACGATCTTTTAGATGACAAAATGAATACAATTGCCAGCAATATGCATTTATTAAGCATGGCAGATTTATGTACAATAGACTACATAAAAGATATGATAGAATCAGGCATTGACTCATTTAAGATTGAAGGCCGCATGAAAGAAAAAGAATACGTCGCATCTGTCGTAGCATCTTACAGAAAAGCCATTGATGCATATTTAAGTGGAGAAAAAATCAATACAGATATGTACAAAGAAATGATGTCTGGAATATTTAGCAGAGGCTTTTCTAATGGATATCTGTATGAGAGAAAGCCACATTACATGAGCTATATAAATCCCAAAAATAAAGGTGTCCCATTAGGCAAAGTCATATCGATTGACGGCCCAAAAATAAAAGTGTCGCTTTTAAACAGTCTATCAGTTGGAGATGGCATATCAACAGAAACCGGTGAATATGGATATAAAGTCGATGTTATTATAGTAGATGGTAAAAAAGTGGATGAGGCGTACAAAGGACAGCTTGCAGAGCTAAAAAAAATACCTGTAAACTGTGGGGACATCTTATATAAAACATACGATGCGAAATTAAATAAGCTATTCTCTACGTCAAATGAGCTAAAATCGCCTGTTGACGTATTTGTAAATATGAAAGAAAATAGACCTCTATATATAATGATTAAAAATAACGACATATGTGTTTCTAAAGACAGCAAAATTGTCTCAACTAAGGCATTGAAAAAAGCTGTTGACAGAGATACGTTGACAGAAAAAGTGTCGTCAATAAACGATACTCCTTTCTTTGTAAGGAGCATAGAAGTAGACATGGATGAAGGCCTTTTTATGCCGTTAAGTGTGATAAAAGAGACGAGAAGAGAAGCGGTGGAAGACCTCACCATAAAAAAATTAGACTATAGAAGACCTAAAAATATTCACATAAATCTTCATAAATTAATAAATGATAAAATTAGTGATTTGAAATTGTCATTTTACACTGAAAATGAAGAACATGTGAAAATAGCGTATGAGCTTGGAGTAGATAGGGTCTACTTCAATTACAGGCTAAATGGTGATGTACTAAAAGATGTCATTTGTTACATGGATAAATGCGAAATAGTTCCAGCATTTCCGCAGATAATGAGGGATGAATTGGATGATTTTAAGCATGTGCTTAAAAATATTAAAGAAATGGGATTCAAAAAAGTCCTTGCGACTAACATAGGAATGTACAACATGGCAATAAAATTAGGACTTGATGTTTGTGTGGATTTTAATCTAAATGTTTCAAATAGCCTTGCTGTTGATTTTTTTGGCAAAGCAAATACAATTACACTATCACCAGAGCTTAATATTTATCAGATAGAAGACATATCTTTAAGAAGCAATGTGAAATTTGAGGCAATTGCTTATGGAAGATTGCCACTTTTGACGATGGAGTACTGTCCTATAAAAAATTTCAAAGGATGCGATAAAAAAGGCTGTGAAGAAGGAAAATATCTTTTAAAGGACAGGAAGGGCAATCTTATGAAAATTGTAAGTGACGGCTTTTGCAGGATAAGACTGTTGAATTCATCTGTTCTAAATATGGTGGACAAGATATTTGATTTAAAAAAAGCAGGTTTATCTTATATAAGGATAAATGACACAGTGGAAAGCAATGAAGAAATAAGAGATGTAATAAAAGCGTACAAAAATTCATTGGAACTTGGAATCTATGATTTACACATTGAAAACTACACTAGAGGACATTTTTACAGAGGGGTATTGTAATGGATGAAAGATATTTTAAGAATTTGGAATTTGACAAGATAGTTAACCATATTGTAGATTTATGCGATTCTGAACCGGGGAAGGAATCGGCATTAGACATTAAACCGTACAAAGATGTGGAAAAAGCATTAGAAGAAATTGAAAAGGTAAATGAAGCGGTATCTTTTATTAGTTCCTATGGCAATATGTCTTTTGCGTTTAAAAAGTTAGACGAGATTTTGAATAAAGCCAAGATAAAGTCGTCATTGAATCCGGGACAGCTTTTGTCATTATCGAGATTTTTGTCTTTGACAGGAAAAGTTAAGGCGTATTTAAGAAGCGAGAAAGAAGAAAGTAATTTTCCACATTTAAGGGAGTACAACATGAGGCTTACAAATATTAGGGATTTGTGTGATAAAATCGAGAGGGCAGTCTTGTCTGAAGATGAATTGGCTGATGATGCATCGCCTGCTTTAAAAGAGATAAGAAGACAAAAAGCCCATATAAACAATAAGGTTAGAGATACATTGAATTCTATAATTGTATCTTCGTCAAAAGAGCTACAAGATCCCATCATAACCATAAGAAATGGAAGATATGTGGTACCGGTAAAGCAGGAGTATAGAGGAACATTTAAAGGCCTTATTCACGATCAGTCGTCTAGCGGTGCTACGCTTTTCATAGAACCTATGGCTGTTGTGGAGCTTAACAATGATCTAAGACAGCTTGAGATTAAAGAACAGCATGAAATCGAAAGGATTTTAGCTGAGCTTACAGATGAGGTAGGAAAACATGTTGATGAGATACACGAAAACATGGTTGTATTGACAGAGCTTGATGTCATTTTTGCAAAGGCGAAGTATTCCATAAGTACAGACTCAACAAAACCTGTATTAAACACTAAAGGATATGTAAATTTAAAAAATGCAAGACATCCTCTCATCTCAAAAGATGCAGTCGTACCTATAAGCGTACATTTGGGTCAATCTTTTAATACTCTTGTCATAACAGGACCTAATACAGGTGGAAAGACCGTTACATTAAAGACTGTAGGGCTTTTGACGCTTATGTCTATGTCAGGATTAAATATCCCTGCTGACGAAGGTTCTGATGTGGCTTTCTTTGACAACATATTTGTCGACATTGGAGATGAGCAAAGTATAGAACAAAGTTTAAGCACATTTTCAGCCCACATGACGAATATAGTAAAAATACTAAACAATGTTAATAGCAATAGTTTAGTTTTGCTGGATGAATTAGGAGCTGGCACAGACCCGACAGAAGGTGCTGCTCTTGCCATGAGTATACTTGACTTTCTTCACAGGATGAATTGCCGTACAATTGCAACTACCCACTACAGTGAGCTTAAGCAGTATGCGCTGAAAAACGAAGGTGTGGAGAATGCCTCTGTGGAATTTGATGTAGAGACATTAAAGCCCACTTACCGCCTCACCATAGGAATACCTGGAAAAAGCAATGCATTTGAGATAAGCAAGCGTTTAGGATTAAATGATGATGTCATAGAGAATGCAAAAAGTTATATAACAAGTGAAGAGCTAAAATTCGAGGACATATTAAAAGACCTTGAAAACAAAAGGATAGAAGCAGAAAACGCCAAAGAAGAGATTGAAGCATTAAAAAATCAGGTAGAAAGTTTAAGACAAGAGTATGAAAAAAAAATAAAAGATACTGAACGAGAAAGAGAAAAAATTATAGAAAAAGCCAGAGAAAAGGCGAAAAAGATATTAGAAAATACAAAAGCTACTGCCGATGAAATTATTGCTAAGCTTAAAGAGGCGGAAAAATCCGACAAAAAGAATAAGCTTATTGAGGAAGCTAGGCTTAAGCTTAAAGAGAACATAAATGAGATGGAAGAAAGCCTTAAGAAATCAGAAATTCCCGAATATAAAAAAGTTCCCAAAGATGTCATGCTTGGACAGACTTTATACATAGTTCCACTTGATCAGACTGGAATAGCTTTGTCAGAACCTGATAAGGATGGAAATGTAAAGATACAGGCAGGGATACTAAAGATGAATGTACATATTAGCAATCTTAGGGAGGTTGAATCAAGCGAAGAAAAAGAGATGGAAAAAGGTTTTGCCAAATATATTAATGAGAAGTCCACTAATATTTCTACTTCCATTGACTTAAGAGGAAAGACACTGGAGGAAGCTTCGATAGAAGTCGATAAATACCTTGATGATGCATACCTTGCAGGTTTAAAACAGGTAACTGTCATACACGGGAAAGGGACAGGTACTTTAAGAAGCGGCATCACAAGGCTTCTCAAAATGAACAAGCATGTAAAATCTTTTAGACTGGGAAGGTATGGAGAAGGAGAAGATGGCGTCACGATTGTAGAATTAAAAGAAAAATGAGTAACCAAAACACCTCATCTATCATAAAATGTAGAGGAGGTGTTTTTCTATATGAGGAGAAAAAAGTGGGGAAGAAGGAGGATAAAAATACATGGAATAAACAAGAATTTTATTTACATTTTGGCATCATTATTTATATTATCATTGCTGTATATGTTTGTAACATACAGGTTGACACCTGCACTTATTAAAGCAAGCGAGACAGTAGCTCAAGAAGTGGCTGTTAAATCAATCAATAAGTCTATAAATGAAAAAGTGTTAAAAGGCATTCAATACAGCGACCTTATAAATGTCAGGACTGACAACAGTGGAAAAGTATCGATGCTGCAGGCTAATACGATAGAGATGAATATTTTATCTGCAAAGATTACTCAAGCTGTTCAGGATAATTTAAACAGCATAGGATCAGTATATGTGAAACTACCTCTTGGCAGCCTAATATCAAAGGATGTATTTGCAAATACAGGTCCTAAGATAAAAGTAGGACTTCTGCCTATTGGTTCGGTGAATGTAGACTTTGAATCAAGCTTTGAACCAGCAGGGATAAATCAGACAAGGCACATAATATATCTTTACATAAAGACGAATATCCAAATAATTGCACCGCTTGCATCAAAGCAAATACAGGTATCCACACACATGCCTATTGCAGATAGCATAATCGTAGGTGATGTGCCTCAAAGCTTTGTAGATGTTAATGGCAACAAATACACAGTGCCTGTTCCAAATGGAAATTCAAAAATTAATATAGAAAGCAATTGACAACATTAGAAATTATGGTATAATAATAATTGTTTGACGGGGGTGTAGCTCAGTTGGGAGAGCACCTGCCTTGCAAGCAGGGGGTCAGGAGT